>CAWVVG010000054.1:0-13338 GCA_963932775.1 uncultured bacterium | reverse complement strand
CTCTCAATGAGGCGTATGAAGCCATCAATGAGGTCGTCTACGTAGCAGAAGCTGCGGGTCTGTCCGCCCTCTCCAAAGACCGTGAGGCTCTGGTGGTCGATGGCTTGGGTCACGAATGCAGGAATGACCCGTCCATCGTTCTTGCGCATGCGAGGCCCATAAGTATTGAAGATCCGAGCAATGCGAACCTGGCAGCCCTTGTACCGAGCAAAGGCCATCGCCAAGGCCTCGCCGTAGCGCTTGGCCTCATCGTAAACACTCCGGGGCCCGATGGGGTTCACGTTGCCCCAATAGCTCTCCACCTGGGGATGAACCGCCGGATCTCCGTAGACTTCGCTGGTCGACGCCAGCATGATTCGCGCCCCATCCTCGGTGGCCCGCTCCAGCGCATGGCGGGTGCCATCGCTTCCCACGTACAAGGTCTCAAAAGGAAGCTCTACATAATCGATGGGGCTCGCGGGAGAGGCCAGGTGAAAGATGCGGTCAAAACGCCCATCTATGGGAATTCCGTCGCATAAATCAGCCTCCACGAATGAGAAGTTGGGATGAGACCGCACACTCGAAAGGTTCTCAATCCGGCCGGTGATGAAATTGTCCAATGCGACAACGTCGTGGCCATCGCTGAGTAAACGACCCACCAAATGAGAGCCAAGAAAGCCCGAACCACCCGTGACCAAACAACGCAACTGCCTCTCCTCATTGGTGGGGAACGTAGCGCGCCACAGCATGCCCCACCAACGAGGGGTTAGGATGAGCACCATGAGTCAACTCCGACCCACGTCTGCCCTCGTCGATCTCGACGTACTGCGAGAGAACCTTGTTCAGGTTCGCGCACACCTTCCGCAGGGCGTGAAGGTGCTCGCAGCAGTAAAAGGAGATGCCTATGGGCACTGCGCTACGCTCTGCGCCAGCGCACTTGAAGCAGCGGGGGTGGAGTGGTTCGGCGTGGCGCTCGTCGAAGAAGGCCGGGAGCTACGCGAACATGGAATCACTGGAAGAATCCTGTGCCTGGGCGGTGCAGGGCCGTTTGGTGGAGACGAGGCGATACGGCTCGGATTGACTCCACTGGTGAGCCACATCGACGAGGCGAGGGGACTCAACGAGGCTGCCGCCCGCGCGGGGAAATCGATTGCCATACACATCAAAGTTGACACTGGCATGGGCCGACTAGGGGTCCCAATCCACCTGTGGGCCCACTTTCTCGACCGACTCGCAGAGCTGCCCCATCTGGAAGTAGAGGGGATTGCATCCCACCTGGCAACGAGCGAAGGCCCAGACGGTCGCGTCTCTACCCGAGAGCAGACCCGGCGCTTCGAAGAGGCCATCGCGATGGCCCGACATCGCGGATTCAAGCCTCCCTTGGTTCATCTTGCGAACTCTGGGGCCATCCTTCAGCACCCCAACACTGCCTTTGATATGGTCCGGCCGGGACTTCTTTTGTACGGCTACGACCCTGGCTTTGCCAAACCCCGCATACCCGTGCACCCCGTGATGACGGTGAAGACCCAGGTTCTCGTGGTGCGAGACCTGCCCGAAGGGGTGGGCGTTTCGTACGGCGGACGCTTCAAGACCCAGCGCCCAAGTCGCCTCGCTACCTTGCCTGTTGGCTATGCCGACGGCTACCCACGGGCGCTGACCGACAAAGCTGAGGTACTGGTCCACGGATGTCGTGCACCGGTCCGTGGTCGGGTGTGCATGGACATGTGTATGGTCGACGTCACCGACGTACCCCACGAGGTTCGCCCTGGCGACGAGGTCGTGCTGCTGGGAACTCAAGGGGAGGAATCCATCACAGCCAATGACCTGGCGGGGTGGGCCGATACCATCCCTTATGAGATTCTGTCGCGGTTTTCTGGCCGAATCCCACGGTTGTCGTGACGGTTTTTTGACCCAATTTCCAATTGGTTTTCTGGGACACCAAGACACCCATTAGGTACGATGGCCTCTCAAATCGCATGTTGACCCACGGAGCTTCATCCCATGGCCAAGAAAAAGAAGATCGATCCGAAGAAAACGCTCCCTCAAAAGGGCGAAAAATTTGATGACCTCGAGGACGCATTCTTCGCGACCGGGGACGCAAGTGGTTTTTGGGAGAAGCCCGACGCCGATGACGGGTCCGAGGACATCGACGACATCACCGATGTTCGCAACATCATCGACCCCCTCGACCAGGATTCTATTGCGCTCAACCCAGCGCCGGACCCAGCGCCGGACCCAGCGCCGGACCCAGGACTGCCGCCCATCATTTCAATTCCGAGTCCCAACACGCCAGTGAAGGACCCGTCGGGTGAATTCTACAACCCGAGTGCACTTCATCCGAGCCCGGACTTGATTGCGGATGACGAAACGGAAGTCTGGTCCGAACCCGAGTCAACGGTTGGCCTCCTCAATGATCCGACCGTCATCTACGAAGGCGAAGAGGCACGGGACCCCGCGACCGAACCCGCCATCGAGCTCGGTAAAACCACCGACGCTTCTGAGAGTTCGGCCCCACAGCCACCCGCTGGCGTCATTCGCTACACGCTTCCAGAGACCACGGAGGGGCGCTGGAAAGAGGCGGCCCAGGCTCTAGAGCGAAGTGCAGGGCACGCAGAGGGTGACGACAAGGCCACACTACTTCGGGAAGCCGCTCGCATTTTATTGACCCGTGCGGGTAGCTGGGAGTCCGCCGGGCTTCTATTTGACGCTGCAATCCAGGCCGGCCTGAGCCCCATTGATGCCCCCAAGGGCTACGCGGATGTGGTCGCAAGCCAAGGACGCTTCGGCGAGCTTCGGGACCTGCTGGTAGCGAGGGCCCAAGGATTGGCTGGACCGGCCTCCATCGAGGCGTATCAGGATGCGGCGATCGTAGAGCGGAACCACCTCAAGGATGACCAGGCAGCCGTTCAGTTGCTTCACTCAGCCCTGGAGATTCGCGACGACTGGTTCACCCTACGTTTACTGAGAGAGCTGTACTACCGCACTCGGAACTGGACGGTACTTGTGTACATCCTGGACCGAATGACCAACCTCAGTGAAGGCGCTTGTTCGGCCCGAAGCAAGGTGGAAGAAGGCCGCATCCGAGAGGTCGAGTTGTCTGACCTTGAGGGCGCCGTCGAGGCCTACCAGGGCGCGCTGGACTACGACCCAACCTACATGGATGCCTTCTTGGCACGGCTTCGAGTGGCAAAGGCCCAGAACAATGGCGAGGCCCTGGCTCACCTGTACACTCTCGAAGCCAACCGAACCAAAGGCGCTAACCGGGCATTCTGGTCCGCGCGCGCAGCCAGGACCGCCCGTGACTCTGGCTTACCGGAGACTGGAAAACTGTTTCGCAGCGCCATCGGGCACGCAGATAGTGAATCCAATAGCATTCACCGGGATGCAGCAGCCTTCTTCATCTCCCAAGATGACAACGACAACCTGTTCGAGACTTTAGCAGCCGAGGCCAAACAGCAGACTGGAACCGCCCGGGCAGCCACACTCCTATTGTTGGGGCAAGTCGGCTCAGCCGATCCAAAGCACCTCGACAGAGCGGTTGCACATCTGACTGAAGCCGTCATCGCGGACCCCACTTGCTGGCCTGCGGCACGGCTCGCCATCGACCTCTTGGTACAGACTGAACGGGCCGAAACCGCTCTGGAGATGCTCTCGCAGCAGCTGCACGATGGAGAGGACGGCCCCCGCAAGGCCCGGATTCTCTTCCGACAGGGAGAAATTAACGAGTCCCTTCGAAGTGACTTCAAGGAAGCGGCCTTGCTGTATTCGTCGGCAAGAGAAGCCGACCCTAACCACCCGTTTGCCGCCACAGCACACGCCCGAGCCCTTGAGCTCGCTGGTGAGTACGCCGCATCGGTCGATGCATTGGAGACCCTTGCGGCAGCGGAGACCTCACCGGACAGATGCAGCCGGTTGTGGCACAAGGCTTCCAGAATTCGCCGTGTCCACCTAAACGACACCGATGGTGCAAATGCTGCCTGCAAGCACGCCATTGAGGCCTCAGCATTGCAGCCAGGGGCCATCGAAGACTGGGTTGCGTCGCTCGAGAATGCAGAGAACCCAGAAGGGCTTGCTGAGGCCCTCGGAGTCGCGGGGCGCCGCCTCTCAAGTCCCCAGGACCGCCTGGAGGCAAATTACCGAGCAGCACGTGTATTGGTAGACGTCTGCCATGCACCCGCGAAGGCCGTAAGCCTGCTGCAGCTGTGTGTAGAGATTGACACCCACTGCCAGCCCGCCGTGTCTCTGCTTCAGGAGGTCTCGTCGAAGGAAGGGGACTGGCAGACCGCCTATGACCTGTCTCGGGTTGAGGCCGGTATGTCGGCCGGCCAAGAGAGGTTGTGGCATCTGATAGCCGCGGCCCACCTTACCAGTCGAATTGATGGCATAGATGCGCAGACCGTGGCCCTGGAAATACTGGGTGAGCAACCCAAGCACCCAGCAGCCTTGGCTGTGATGGAGCGTGCCGCGATTCAGGCTGGGGACACAACTAGGCTCATTGGCGTATATCGGCGCATGCGAAATGCGTCGGGTGAACCGGCCGAACGAACTGCGTTCTCGGTGCGGCTTGCCGACCTTGCTTCAGACCTCAACGACCGCCAGCTAGCACTGCGGTCGATCACCCATGTCCTGGAATCCCCTGCGGGCCCGAGGCCCTATGGAGCCATGGCTCGCCTGGCTGTAAGCGGCGAATTCTGGGCGCTTGCTGAAGCGGCCCTACACGCGGACGGTGATGAAATCGGATTGGCGCGGCTGCTGGAGTCGACCTGTGAAGACCAAAAACGGGTTGCTACAGCTTGGCGCGGCGTCACCAAAGCCGACATTAAAAACCTCGAAGCCCACAACGGCCTTGAGCGTTCTCTGACCCGGATGGGCAACCGAGAGGGCTTGGCCGACACCCACGCGGCCCTCGCGGAACATGAGAGTGAAGACACCATATCCACAATGCACGCGCTTCTTGCCGGGCACTTGTACGAGAATGAAGAAGCCTACGAGAGAGCAGTAAAGTTCTATGGTTTGGCCTTCGAACGTTCCCACCACCGAGGCAAGGCATTTGAGGCGTTGGTCCGCATTTACAGTGAAATGGGACAAGGCGACACAATCCGCGATCTGTTCAAGCGGGTCGACGATGACGACACCGTAGCGCTCGCCGATGCAATGTCTGACTCTGGTGATGCAGCACAAGCAGTCAAGCTGTACAAGGAAGCCGTGGCTGGAGCCAAGGACGAGGACGGGCCCGCCGCAGTCCTGCCCCTGGTGGTCCGCTACGAGCAAACCCTCATCGCGGCAGAGAAGTGGCCGCTCGTACTTGGAATGCTCAAGCGCCGCCTTCTCCACACCACCGATCCCAATGAGATTGCACTGGTGGAAGCCAAACAGCGCTGGCTCCTCTCCGAGCGCATGGCTGACTCCGATGAGGCTTGGGAGTTCTATCGGCACCTTCATGAGGAAAAGCCAGAAGATTCCGAAGTACTGGAGAACCTCGCGAGGATTGCCGGCGCCCGAGGCGAGAGCAAGCTTGCGATTCAATTCCTTGATGGATTGTCCAACATCGCCGCTACCGCCGAGGATGCCGCTCGGTATCAGCGTCGAGCGGCAGAGGTCCACCTGAACAATGATGCATCCGACCTCGCTCGTGCGTCATTCTTGCGGGCCTTGGACCACAACCCCGCAGATGAAGACGCCTTGAATGGACTGAAACAAATTGCCGAGGCGGCTGAAGACTGGCAGGGATTGGTCGGTGTCCTGACCCGGGAATACCAGATGCTTTCCGGCGAAGCTCAGGTCAACTGTGCCCGGTCCATCGCTGGTCTCTGGGAAGACCAACTCGAAGACAAAGCGGTGGCCATTGACTCGTGGCGAAAGGTCACCGAGCTCGTGGCTGGAGACGAGACCGCACTCCGGCGGCTTGTGATTCTGGCGGAGGCCATCGAAGACTGGGCAAGCTTTATCGAGGAAGGCCAGGCCTTGGTGCCGTTGCTGCAGGGCAGGGAGAAGTCTGACCTTCTTGGACGAATGGGGCGTATAGCCATCCAAGACCTTCGTCGCGATGAGGAGGCCATCCGGTTTCTGGATGAGGCCTCGTCAGGCGATTTCCCGAACCTTCAGGCCGCCGAGGACCTCGAACACATTCACGCTGCCCGGGGAGCTTGGGACAGGGTGGTCGACTGCATCATCCGGAGAGCACACGGCTCAGAAGGCGAGGAGGCCGTGACTCTATTCTTGCGCGCCGCCCAGACCCGGGTGGACCACCTGCGGGACCGCAAGGGTGCATCGGGCATCTATGAGGAAGTCCTCAAGCTGGACCCAGCGAACCCTACAGCCCTAGAGTTTAAGGGCGACCACCTGTACAAGAGCGATGATTTGGTGGGTGCGGTAAAGGTCTTCGAAGCACTCGAAGCCCTTGATATTGAACGCGATTTGGACGACTTCGACATTCAAATGGATCAGGCCCTGTATTACTTTCGGTTCGGTGAGGCGCTCCGGCGACTCCAGAGGGGCGAGGATGCCGTGTTCCGGTATGAACAAGCACTCAAGCTCAATGGAAGCCACTTGCCATCGCTCGAGGCTGTGGGGCCGCTGTACGTGACCGTCGAAAATTGGGACAAGGCCAGCCGGGTATTCCGGCAGGTGCTTCAGCTTACCGGCGGGCAGGGGGACCCGGCCAGGCTCGCGCGCGTCTATGCCTGCCTGGGCAAAGTAGAGCACGCCCAGGGAAATCCAGAGAAGGCAGCCCGTCGCTTCAACAAAGCGCTGGAGCTCCAACCCAACGCCATCGATGCGCTTCAGGGCCACGCACGGCTGTTGTACGAGCGGGGAGACTGGAACAACCTACTCACCACCTACAACAGCGTCATTTACCATGCGAAAGAAAGGGAAGCGTTCATCGATGCATACTTGATGAAGGGCTTCGTATTGGACACTCACATGTCGCTTCCTGACAAGGCCGCACAACATTATGAAAAGAGCCTTTCCTTCGATGCCACAAACCCATTGGCACTTCTCCGCCTGGGTGAACTCGCCCTCCGCAAAGACGATTGGGACCGGGCAGCCAGCTTTGCTGGCCGAGCGCTGGCCATCGGGACGGTAAAGGACCAGGAAGTCTGTGCGATGCTTCATTGTCTGGCTGCCATCGCCGCGGTCCAGACCGGCCGGGTGGACGAGCTTGAGACCGCTCAAGAGGCCATAAAGAACCTGGAGACAACCTTCGGTACGGAGGTTGGCAAACTAGGAGCCGATGCGGGCAAGCTTCATGGGTTGCTGAGAACGCACCTGAAGGCCAGACCCTGAATCAGGCTGGCATAGCCATTCGCATTGGGGGCTGGCTGTTTCGTCACAGGGGCCGGCTCGTCGGTGCGATTGTGGTCGCACTAGCATGGACGACTGAGCCCCTGGGCCTAGCCTCTGGCATCGGGCTGGGAATGCTGTATCTAGGAAACATTGTCCGAATTTGGGCAATCGGGCACATGGGTGCCACCGCCCGGGTCCGCGAGCCCGTCGTGCGAAAGCTGATCTACACCGGCCCTTATGAGCTCTCTCGCAACCCCTTGTACCTAGCGAACATTGGCATGGTCAGCGGAATCGCGCTGGCCACCCATGGCCTATACGGGGCGCTGGCGATGGTGGTTATCATCTCGATTTTTTACGGATTGATCGTACGGTACGAGGAGAATTTCCTCCATCAAAAGCTTGGAGAAATCTATCGGAGCTATCGCAATCGCGTGCCCCGATGGCTTGGTGAAGCGGCACCCGTCCATGCCGCTGCACCCAAGGGACGTCTCAATGAGCGGGTAGAATTTGCCATCAAGGCAGAGCGGTCCACGATGGCCTCCGCACTGATCGTCACAATCCTGGTACTGATTCGAGGCCTCGGAGCGGGTTAGCAGGCGGTCAAATGTATTTCGACCACAATGCCACTTCACCCATGTCGGACTCCGTCCGGGCCGCGGTAACCCACGCAATGGGCACCCACTGGGCAAATCCGAACTCGCCCCACAGGCTTGGCCAAGCGGCAGCGGTACAGGTGGAGATGGCCCGTAGAACCATTGCTATGCGACTCGGCGTGCCACCCAAGGCCGTGTTCTTCACATCAGGCGCCACCGAGGCGAATGCCTGGGCCCTGCACCAGCCGGGCCTTCCCGTCATCGCATCGGCCGTCGAGCACCCCTCCGTTGCCGAGTGGGCGGACGAAGTAATTGGCGTGGATAGCGAAGGCATCATCGATTTGGATGCCTTGGAGTCCCGTCTCAAAAAAGGTTCAGCAGTCGTGTGCGTAATGGCCGCGAACAACGAAACTGGCGTGATTCAACCCATCGAAGAGGTGGCCAAACTAGTCTCCGATAATGGGTCCCGATTCCACTGCGACGCTACCCAGTGGGTGGGCCGGATGGATGGCATTGTCCGCGCAGATTCGATCACAATTTCCGCCCACAAGCTTGGGGGACCCCGCGGTGTGGGCGCCCTGGTGACCCTCGACCCACCCAAGTCTGTCTTTAGAGGCGGTGGCCAGGAGCGGGGCCGGCGAGCAGGTACCCTGAATGTGCCGGGCATCATCGGCTTTGGGCAGGCAGTCTCAGAATGCAGCGCCTTCGACCCGGTCCAGCGCGACACCCTCGAAGCATTCTGTGTTTCCCGGGGTGCAGTGATTTTAGGTGGCGGCGCCCCACGGCTCCCCAACACCTGTTCCGCTCTGTTTTCCGTTCCTGGGGACTTGCTGGTCGCGGGGATGGACCTCGAGGGCCTATGCGCCTCCACAGGCTCCGCGTGCTCCTCGGGATCTTCCCAGGCAAGCCAAGTGCTGCGCGCCATGGGCGTGGATGGCATTCCAGTTCGTTTTAGTCTCGGGCGCGACTCCATCTCGGAGGACGCAATCTCAGTCCTGGGGCAGGTTTTGGACCAAATGGAGGTACCATGCGCGTCGTAGCTGCAATGTCTGGAGGAGTGGATTCGAGTGTCGTAGCGGGGCTGCTCTTGGAGCAGGGCCACGAAGTCATCGGGGTCCACATGAAGCTGCACAATGTTGTGGAAGGCTCGGCCGGCCACTGCTGCGGCTTAGACGACGTGATGGACGCCCGCATGGTGGCCGACAGCCTGGGAATTCCGTTCTACGTCATGGACCTCAGAGAAGCCTTCAAGAAGGCGGTGATGGATGACTTTGCCGAGAACTATTTGGCCGGTCGCACCCCAAACCCGTGTGTGCGGTGCAACGGAGTCCTGAAATTCAATGTCCTACTTGCCCGAGCAAAAGCCCTCGGCGCCAGCCACCTCGCGACAGGCCATTACGCAAAACTCGATGAAAGCGGGTCACTTTTTCGCGCTCTTGACCACGTCAAGGACCAGACGTATTTTCTGTTTCCGGCGAAACGTTCCGCCTTTCAACAAACCTTGTTCCCTCTTGGCGGAATGACGAAGGCCGAGGTGAGGGCTCATGCGGTACGCCTGGGCCTGATTACCTCCAACAAACCGGAGAGCCAGGACGTCTGCTTCATTCCCGATGACGACCACACTCGGTTTGTGCGCGAGCACGCGAATGACCCGGATGCGTCCGGAGACATCGTCAATGAGGAAGGTGAGGTACTGGGACAACACGATGGCTACTTTCGGTACACCATCGGCCAGCGCCGTGGGCTGGGTGTCGCGGCAGGGTATCCACTGTATGTACTCAAGATCGATGCCCTTCAGCGGCGAGTGGTTGTGGGTCCGGCTGACCGCCTATTGGAACAAGGCCTCATCGCTTCTGGAATGAATTGGTTTCGACGCCCAGAGCCAGGCGAGTCGATTTGTGCCCGCATTCGGCACAATGGCGGGCTTATACCGTGCGAGGTTGAAGGCGATGAACCCATCACGGTTCGCTTCCAAGCCCCGACACGGGCGGTGGCTCCTGGGCAGGCCGTCGTCCTTTACGCCGGTGAAGAAGTGTTGGGAGGCGGATGGATCGAGCGCGCTCTATGAACCACGTGTTCGCGAACCCTGCGCTTCTCGAGGAAGCATTGACCCACACCAGCTGGGCCTACGAAAACGGTGGGACTCACAACGAGCGGCTGGAATTCCTTGGCGACTCTGTGCTCCAGATATTCGCTTCAGAACTGCTGTTTCATCGCTTTCCTGCAGATAGAGAGGGCGTCCTGAGTCAGTTTCGAGCTCAACTCGTAAACACGGTTCACCTCGCCAAGCTCGCCCGACGACTGGGCTTGGATAAGACCATTCGTCTTGGAAAGGGTGGCCCAGGCTCTGGTGTGAGCACGACCGACCGCGTGCTTGCTGGTGTTTTTGAGGCTGTACTGGGTGCCATCTATATGGATGGGGGATTCGAGGTTGCTCAACAGTGGCTTACTGAAGTCCTCGAGCCCGACCTTCATGCGCTTCCGCTGGTTGGAGACCCTCGAAAAGTTTTACACGAATGGTGCCAGAAGAATCGAGGCGGCCCGCCCACATATGAAGTGAAGGACAAGACTGGCCCTGACCATGACGTCACCTTCACCATGGCTGTATTGTGCAACGACGAGGAAATGGGAGCCGGCTCTGGCCGCTCCAAGGGCATAGCAGGCATCGCCGCCGCTCAAGCCGCGGTGTTGGCTCTTGGCCTAGCATGAACAAGCTCGTCCCCATCGATCTGGGAGGAAGCCCCCACGGGTGTGCAGTCGCACCCCCACAGCGTGCGGCATCCACCCCCGATACCGTTGCGGCAATGGTTGAAAACTTTGCCGACCGTTGGCCTGATGCCGACCTCGAGGTCGCCTTCTTCCACGGCGGTACACCCAGTCGCGAATTGATGGAAGCGGCCGGCGGTCTGCCCATGCGCCTGTCCTGTCACCCTGCTGACCTAAATCGGGCCAGCGCAGAAGCTTTCTTGGAAGCGGGTGGGACAATAGTGGAGCTCGAAGTGATGAGCCTCGACCCACACGTCTTGCGGAATGCTGAGCGCCAATACACAGTTGGGCGGGTTCGCTCCATGGCACGACAACTGAAGGACATGGGCTTTTCCGTCGGAGCTCACCTCGTTCCAGGCCTCCCCGGCTCGGATGCTGTGGGTGCCGTATCAGACATCAGTGGGCTGCTTGGCGACGATGGGCCATGGGTCGACTTTGTTCGCATTTGGCCCGCGCTGGCTTTTGAGGGCGCAAAACTTGCGACTTGGGCCGACTCAGGAGCCTGGCGGCCCTGGGATGTAGGAGAAGCGGTGGGCGTCCTGGTACAGATGGTAGCAGTGGCCGAGCAAGCCGGCCTTCCCGTCGTACGGATTGGAATTCAACCCGGCCACGACATCCCCGCAAAGGCCGTCGCGGGACCCAACCACCCAAACATTCGAGGGGAGGTAGAGGTCATTCGTTTTGGGAACCGCATAGAGCAGGCGGTCCGAAACAGCAGTGGAACCCTCGACCCAGTCATGCTAGTCAACCCCAAGGACCTCACGTGGGCCAAGGGGACATCCAACTCAAATGCAAAGATGGTCCGCGCCAAACTCGGCCTGCGGTCCCTCCGGTTCGAAACGGACACCACCATCCCACGGGGCACTGTCACGGTGTCCAGAGGGCAGACATGACTCTCAGCTTTGACCCCATCATGACCTTTGTTTGGTTTTTTAGCGGCACAGTGTCGTTGTTCTTGTTGCTTGTTGTGATTGCCTCACGGAAAGAAGGAAGAGATAAATGAGTGAACATAAATACGGCGCCGTAACCTTGATTGGCCGCCCAAACGCGGGCAAGAGCACACTGCTCAACCGCATCTTGGGCCAAAAAATCGCCATCACCTCGGATAAGCCACAGACCACCCGAAATCGGATTGTAGGCATTCACACGAGTGACGACATGCAGGTCGTCCTGGTGGACACCCCGGGCATTCACTTCGCAAAAACCCGCATCAACAAAGCGATGGTCACCATCGCGAAGAACAGCCTAGAGCAGGTGGAGGCGGTGTGCTTGGTCGTCGATGCGGAGCGGGCCCACGAACAATGGCCCTCGGAAGGGGGCGTGAGCCGCGCAATGGAGCACCTGGCACTGGTCGTGGATGAAGCGGGCAGCCGGCCCGTCTGCATTGCGCTCAACAAGATCGATAGACTCTCAAAAGAGAAACTCCTCCCGCTGATGGCAGGCCTTCACGACCGCTTGCCTTCCGCCGAAATCATCCCAATTTCAGCCTTGAAGGGGAAGGGGCTTGAGCACCTCATGAAGCACTGGAAGTCTGTGCTACCGGAAGGCCCTGCCGTCTTTCCAAAAGAACAGATAATGGATGGTACCGAGCGATTTCTGGTGGCCGAACTTATCCGTGAAAAGGTCTTTCGGTCGACCCATCAAGAGGTTCCATATTCGACCGCAGTGGATGTAGAGCAATTTACTGAGGAGCCTCGGGACGACGGGCTGCCCTATGTGGAAATCTACGCAAAGATTCTCGTAGAACGCAAACAGCAGAAGGGCATCATCATTGGGAAGGGTGGCTCCATGCTCAAACGCATCGGTACCGCGGCCAGAATTGACATCGCCCGGCTCCTTGGCGCCCGGGTCAGGCTGAACCTCCATGTGAGCGTCGTAGAGCGCTGGACTGAAAAACCCCACTTGCTTCATGAGTTCGGAATCGAGTGACATCCAAACAACGTGTGCCACATCAGGCGAGCGCTGAGGTCTACCCAAGGATAGGGGCGCCCCATGTTACCTGTTGTCGCTATCGTAGGCCGCCCCAATGTGGGCAAATCGACTCTTTTTAACCGCCTTACTCGGTCCAGGCAGGCCCTGGTTGATGATCGACCTGGGGTGACGCGCGACCGCCATTACAGTGAAGCTAGTAATGGCGGCAACGAAATTCTGTTGATCGACACAGGTGGATTCGAGCCGAACCCAAAGGACGAACTGTTTGCCAGTGTCCGCGTTCAAGCCGAAGCGGCGATTTGTGAAGCGGACCTCGTATTGTTTGTGGTGGACCAAAAGGCCGGACGGACTCCGATCGACGACCAGACCGCCAAAATCATGCGCCGGGCGGCTGCCAAGTCTGAAAAGGACACGCCGGTACTGCTCATCGTGAACAAATGCGACGGCGACAAAGATGACCTGAGTGCAGCCGATTTCTGGGGCCTCGGCATCGACAATATGCTCTGCATCTCCGCCGAACACGGACGGGGCCTCTATGACCTTTGGTCACTCATATTCGAGAGCCTTCCGGAGGGTGCCGGCGGCGAAACAGACGACGATGAAGACGAAATTCGCATCGCCGTTCTCGGCCGACCGAACATTGGGAAGTCCACACTGGTCAACAGCCTTATCGGTGAAGACCGGCATGTCGTGCACGACTCCCCAGGGACCACCATGGACTCGGTAGACTCCGTCGTGGTCGTGGATGGGCAGAAGTACCGGCTGGTGGATACGGCAGGGG
>CAWVVG010000053.1:0-13448 GCA_963932775.1 uncultured bacterium | reverse complement strand
CAGATCACCGAAAGGGCCAGTCCGATACAATTCTTGCAATTGCAGATGTCATCGACAACCTCTTTCGTGCCCTGGAACATAAGGAGGGAAGCGGAGAGCTCGTCACCAAGGGGATCGAGATCTGCCTGGGACAACTCGAGGGAAGCCTGCTCAGCACCGGCATTGAGACGATCATACCCAAGGAAGGCGACGCCTTTGACCCCACCATTCACGAAGCGCTCACCAGCGAAGTATCTGACACCATAGAAACAGGGCACATCGTCTCAGTCGTGAGCCGGGGCTACCGAATTGCCGGTACCTTGATTCGCCCCGCACGGGTATGCGTCGCCAAATAGCTTCGTTCCATTCTAAAGTCTCAGATGTACCCCAGCTAAAATGAGGCACCAAAGGCCTACCCATCAACATTTCGTATACCGAGTGTTGACACCGCTCCAGCCGGTTACTCCGGAACATCGAACCTTTGTGGTAAAAAATCACCGTTAACAGGACATGGAGTACATGAATGGCAGGCGCGTCCAAAGCCATCGGTATTGACCTCGGCACCACCAACTCATGCGTAGCCATTATCGAGAATGGCGAGCCAGTTGTTGTACCCAATGACGAGGGAACCAGAACGACCCCATCGGTGGTCGGGTTCACTGACGACGGTGACCGATTGGTGGGTCACATCGCTCGGCGTCAAGCCAAGACCAATCCCGATCGGACACTCTACGCGGTCAAGCGCTTGATCGGCCGTCGTTTTGACGCCGCCGAAACCGAGCACTCCCGATCCCTGGTTCCTTACCAAATTATCGGCGCCGACAACGGCGATGCCTGGGTCAGCGTCGATGGGCGCAGCTACTCGCCAGCACAAATTAGCGCGATGATTCTCGAGAAAATGAAGAATATCGGCGAGGCGTACCTTGGCGAGGAAATTACCCAAGCCATCGTTACCGTCCCCGCGTACTTCAATGATTCTCAACGCCAAGCGACAAAAGACGCGGGCCGAATTGCGGGACTGGACGTACTCCGCATCATCAACGAGCCCACTGCCGCAGCCCTCGCATACGGAATGGGAAGAAAGGGACACGAGCGCATCGCAGTCTTCGACCTTGGCGGTGGAACCTTCGACATCTCAATTCTTGAACTGGACAAGGGCGTGTTCGTGGTCAAGGCCACCAATGGCGACACCTTCCTTGGCGGCGAAGACTTCGATGCACGCATCATTAAACACCTGTTGAGCGAATTTGAGGCCACTTCAGGCATCAATGTTCAAGGTGACCGAGTTGCCATGCAGCGGCTCAAGGAAGCGGCAGAAAAGGCCAAGCATGAGCTTTCTTCCGTAGAACAAACCGATATCAACCTACCGTTCCTGACCTCGAACGATTCGGGGCCGGTTCACCTCCAGGCGAACCTCACCCGGGCCAAGCTCGAAGACATCGTTCGCGACCTGACTGATCGCATTGCTGGCCCCTGCAACCAATGCCTGACCGATGCGGGTATCGCCGCTTCAGAACTCGATGGCGTGCTGTTGGTAGGCGGTATGACCCGCATGCCTCTGGTGCAGCAGAAGGTCCAGGAAATATTTAAGCGTGAACCTGAGGAAGGCGTCAACCCCGATGAGGTGGTTGCCATTGGTGCTGCAGTTCAAGCCAGCGTGCTTCAAGGCGACGTCACGGACGTACTCCTCTTGGACGTTACGCCGCTGACCATTGGCATCGAAATTAAGGGTGGTCTGGTCGAGCCGATCATTCCTCGGAACACCACCATCCCGTGCCGCAAGTCCAAGATCTTCACAACCGCTCTCGACAACCAGGACATGGTCCGCGTGCACATCCTTCAGGGCGAGCGCGAGATGGCAGAGGACAACAAGTCCCTCGGCAAGCTCGAGCTTCATGGCCTGCCACCTGCTCCCCGGGGTGTGCCTGAGATCGAAGTGACCTTTGAGATCGATGCAAACGGAATCATCAATGTCCGTGCCAAGGATCTCGGAACTGGAAAGGCCCAGAGCGCGCGCATCGTTTCCTCCGGCGGCCTCTCTGAGCTTGAGATCAGCGACATGATCGATGATGCCGAGGAGCACCGCAGCTCGGATGACGACCGCAGGGCGTTAGCGGAAGCGAAGAACCAGCTCGATGGCCTGATCTACAACACTCGACGCAGCTTCGAGGAATTCGGTGCGAACCTCAGCAGCAGCGACGGGATCATCGTCCGCGATGCGCTTGCCACCTCTGACACTGCGCTCTCGTCCAATGTACTCGATACCATCAATAGCGCTCATCGAGACCTGTCCAAGGCAGCACAAGTGCTGGCAGACACCATCTATGGCTCGCTTAACGAGTCTCTCGGCGACGACTTTGACGACGACGATGACGATGATTTTGATGACGACTTCGATGACGACTTCGATGACGACTTCGATGACGATGACGATGACGATGACGATGACGATGATGGTGACGTCGAGATGGAAATCGAAGACGACGATTTGGACACCCAAGCCGGCACCTGATACCGATTCTTCGGCGAAGGAGGAGCCTTGGCTCGACGGGATCTATATGCAGTACTGGGAGTTCCCCGGGCAGCGAATTCAGAGGAGGTCAAAAAGGCCTACCGCACCTTGGCACGCCGGTACCATCCGGATCGCAACCAAGAAGATGATGAGGCTGCACGACGATTCCGTGAGATCGCAGAGGCATACGAAACCCTGAGCAATCCTGAGCTCCGCTCTCGTTACGACCGCCTGGGACCCTTGTACCGTCCAGACGGCCGGCCTCCGACACCCGACGAGGTGACTGACTGGGTGACAGACACCATCGGTGGAATCTTCCGAAAGCGACGGCCCGACCAAGGTGAGGACCTGCGCTATACGTTGACCATTGACCTCGAGTCCGTGGCCAGTGGCGGCGACAGATCCATTGAGCTCCGCCGCCATGCGACCTGCTTAGGCTGCAGGGGAAATGGAGCGGATCCAAAAGGAGGCCGCCAGGATTGTTCCGAGTGCGACGGTAGCGGAAAGGCCACAGGCCGCCGCTTGTTCCGTACCCAATGTCCACACTGCAATGGTGCGGGCCAGGTCACCATAAAGAAGTGTCATGACTGCACAGGGCTTGGACGAGTCGAGTCTGTAGAGAAACTCAATGTGCGAATCCCCAAGGGAGTCGCGACGGGTCAAAAGCTGAAACTCCGGGGCAAGGGCAACGATGCTCGGGACTCTGGCGAGACAGGAGATCTGTTCGTCATCATTAATGTGGCAGAACATCCGCTTTTTCAGCGCCGTGGCAGCGACCTGCATTGTGTCGTTCCCATACGCTTTTCATCCGCGGCCTTGGGCGCCAATATAGCGGTACCCACGCTCGGTAAGCAGTCGACCATCAAGGTTCCCCCCGGGACCGAGAGCGGCCGAGTGCTTCGTCTCTCCGGGAGAGGGTTGCCCACCGTGAAAGGTGGCCGGTTGGGGGATCTTCACTTCGAGTTGCAGGTCGAGACCCCCGTCTCGCTGTCTCCTGCACAGCGGAAAGCCGTAGAAGCCTTGGACAAGGCGCTGGACAATAGCGCGCACCCGCGGCGCGCGGCGTTCACAGAGAATATGAAGGAAAGGTCATGATTCGCATTCTCATCTTATTTTCGCTCCTCGCTGCATGCATTCCCCACCAGAGTAGCGCCACCGAGCCCGATCTCGTTCGACGAGCACAGGTGATTTCTGTGGGCGATCGCATGGCTGCGATTCGTCTTCTAGAGGATGAAATCAAGAGCGGACGAAATGACCCCAGCGTGCACCCATGGGCGCTCCTTCATGCGGGAGAACAAAGGCGCCTGAGCAAGGACCCCAAGCAGGCCCGAGCCTGGTTTGAGACCCTGGCCAACCGGTACCCGACTCATCTACTCAAGGATCCAGCAATCTTGGGTATGGCGATCGTTGATGCGGAAGCGGCACTCTCGGGCAATACCATCGCCACGCTGCAGCTGATGGGCGACCAAAACGTCCCCGACACCATGAATGCCGACCGATACCGGATTTTAGCGCGTCTGGGAGCCAGCGAGGGTACCCCGAAACCCAAGGTACGTGCGATGGCTAGGAAGTCCATCGAGTACGCATCCTCGGATGCAGGCGTATTGGAACGGGTTCGACGGGACTTGATTGATCTGCTCGATTCGGCACCCATCCACAACAATGTGGAACCCACAGGTTCACCAGAAGAAATTGCACTCAAGCGAGCCCGTGCTGCCCTCCAAGAAGGAAACTTCGAACGGGTCACCAGCCAATCGGAAGGTGCCATCGAAACCTGGCCAGCCTCCGCACACTTGGCTGAATTTCAGTACCTGATTCGCAGGGCTGCCAATGGGAACAAGACGGTTGCCGGCCGGGTGGGTGTTCTGCTTCCCCAGACGGGTGATTACGCTACGGCCTCCACTCAACTGCAGCAGGTGATCCACCTCGCAAACGAAAATGCTGGGTCCCCCATCGAGTTGATATTTGGAGACACCCAAGGCACACTTGAGGGCACCAACGCAGAGATTGAACGGCTGATCATCGACGAAGGATGCGTGGCCATCCTTGGCCCCCTCCTCAAAGCAAACGGCGATGAAGCCGCTCAGCGTGCCCAAGCGATGCGCACCCCACTGCTTACCCTCACACAAGGCGGTGACCCAACCGCCGCAGGTGGATTCGCTTTTCGAGGCCTGATGACCCTCTCCCATCAGATCGATGCGCTCCTTGAGCATGCCTTTACCAACGAAGGGCACAGCCGGTTTGCCGTCCTCCATCCAGAAGATGGCTACGGTACCTCTGCCCGAGACCTGTTCACCGCTGCCGTGACAAAGCGCGGCGGTACGGTCGTCAATGTGGTCGGGTATGCCACCGACACAACCGACTTCCTCAAAGCCGCACAAGAGCTTGGGGGCAAGCACCTTGAGGAACGAAAGTCCGAGCTTTGGCAGATGCGACGAGAAGCCAAGCGTCTGGACCAAGACGAAGACAAGGTCATGCTTCCACCGACTGTGAACTTCGATGCCATCTTCATTCCCGACAATCACCGCCGGGTGGTGCTGGTGACGAGTGCGTTGGCCTACGAGGAGTTTCCGGTTGGCAGCTTCCGCAAGCATGTAGATGAGCAACCCCTTCAGTTATTGGGACTCAATGCCTGGAACAACGAAAAGCTTGCCACCAATGGCCGCAAATACGTTCAAGATTCGGCCTTTGTTGATGCATTCTGGGTGAACGATATTCAGCCGGAGGTTCAGTCCTTTGTGGAGACCTTCCAGGCCATACTCGAGCGTTCACCTCGGGTCATCGATGCACTCGCCTGGGATGCCACACGACTGTTGACTGCAGCAGTCCTGGAAGGCGGCGATGACCGTGAGGCAATTCAGGAGGCCATGGGTAGTGTGGAGATCGACGATCCCGTTGCCGGTGGTCGGCGATTCAACGCCGACCGAGAAGTCGATAGGCGGTTTCACGTGTTGACGATTAAGCGCGAAGGCATCGTCCTGTGGACACCACCGCCTCCACCTCTTCCAAGTGAAGAACCACTCACAGACTGAGCCCGTGCTAAACTGGTTTCTCGGAGGCAGAAAAACCGTCCATGCCCGACGACCCCGACGAATCGTTCGTCATCGAAATATTACTTAGCCAGCGCGTACCGGACGCCCCTTCAATGGTGGGGTCCTCAGATATTGGTGTGGGTCTGTATGCCCCAGGAGACGATGCTGCCATGGTCACGCCGGCCACATGTGTGACGGTAGATTCCATGGTCGAAGGCATCCACTGGGATGCCAAATTATCGGCTGAAGATGTGGGATGGAAAGTTGTGGCGGTCAACGCTTCGGATATCAATGCCATGGGCGCAAAGCCCACGTGGGCTTTGCTTGCCATCGCGCTGCCGCGCCCCCTCGACCGGGCGTGGGTGGAAGACTTCGCCAAGGGTATGGGCAAAGCCTTGAGTGCCTGGAACATTCACTTGGTTGGGGGCGATACCACCGCCAGCCCCGGCCCTCGGATGGTTTCGTTGACCCTCTGTGGAGACGTCTCAACACCATTGGGCCGAAACGGTGCCCAGGTCGGAGATGATGTGTGGGTATCGGGCAGCCTGGGTGGCGCCGCTGCTGGATTTTACCTATCGGATGCCTCGACATCGGCTCAGGCAAAGCTTCGGCGCCCGCAACCACCCATCGGACTCGGCCCTGCTCTGGTGGGCACAGCATCCGCCATGATGGACCTCTCAGACGGCCTATCTCGCGACCTTCCCCGCCTGTGTAGTGCGAGTGGGGTGGGAGCCGAAATCGATTCTCTCAGCATCCCACTGGACCCCGCTTTGACCGGAAGGATGGATGCACTTGATTACGCTGTGGGCTTTGGCGAGGACTACGAGTTGTTGTTCACTGCACCCCCACACTCCAGGGAGCACGTAGGGTCAGTATGCCAATCGTTTCAGCGGGCTCCAGCCCGCATTGGCGTGATCACAGCCGGCGCTGAGGCAAAACTCAAAGACCAACCATGGCCACCGTTGAAGTTCTCTCACTTCGGTGGTGAGGGATGAGCCTGCTGTTCTGGAGCGCCTTTGTCGGTGCTGCCCTCGCCATGGGAGGTACCGCGGTGCCCATCAGTGAGATGGCCATCGCTCCGACTATTTTTCTGTGTGTGCTGCTGTTGATCGGATCGGCCTTTTTCTCCAGCTCGGAGACCGCACTGTTCGCCCTGCAACCCCTGGACTTGGAGTCCATGTCAGGCGGAAAGAAGCGGAAGGTCCGGGAACTTTTGAATGAACCTCGGCAAACACTGGCCTCGATTCTTATCGGGAACGAGACGGTGAACATCGCGCTCTCGACCGTGTCCGCTGGCATGCTTTTGCAGCTGTTTCCCAATCGACCGTGGCTGAACATTGTCGTCGTGGCCCCCTTACTCCTTGTGTTCGGAGAGGTACTACCCAAGTCCTTCGCCTTTCGGTTCGCACCGCAGCTTGCCCCTTTTTCTGCGCCGTTGCTGAGCCGATTCGCCACCTTAGTCAGCCCCATTCGATTCGTCCTGAGTCGACTGGCAGACGCAGCCTTGGTGCTCACTGGCGGAAGCACTGCGCCCAGACAGGCTGCCCTTCGCGAGGCCCACCTTCGGGCACTCATCGACAAGGGTCGAGAGGAAGGCAACATCCGAGCGATGGAGCAGGAGATCATCCACAAGGTGTTCGAGTTTGGCGACCTCACGGTCACCGACCTGATGACCCCCCATGATCAAATTTTCAGTGTGAACCTGCTGACACCATGGGATGAATTGGTGCAGTTGCTTCGGGAGACTGGACTCAGTCGCATCCCGGTGTGGCAGGGCAAGCCCAACAACATTGTGGGAATCTTGCTGGTCAAGCGGCTGCTTGGGCTCGTGATTGTCCAGCGCACGCAAGGCCGCGGCCGGTCCCCGAGCCCTCGCCAGATTCACAAATTATTGCACCCCCCAAGATTTGTTCCCCAGACCAAGACCGCCGATGAGTTGCTGGCTGAGTTCCAGGCGAGGCGCTCCCACATGGCAGTCGTGGTCAATGAGCTTGGGGATGTAGTGGGCTTGGTCACCTTGGACGATTTGCTCGAAGAACTCGTCGGTGAGATGTACGACGAGACGGACAAGGAAGACCCTGCGGTAACCCCAGTCGAAGCCCAAACTTGGGATGTCCGAGGGGACATGTCCATCTCAGACTTCGCTGAACGATTCCATCTGATCATTCCGGTCGGCGAATACACGACCTTGGCCGGATTGGTGAAATCTGTCTCAGAAGAACAACTGAGACCGGGCTCCAAAGTGGAATGGAATGGGATTCGTTTCAAGGTGAATGAGTTCGAGGAGGGCCTCATCACGAGTTTCACGGTCGAGCTCGAAAAGGCCTACCAAGAAGATGATAAAACCCAAGAACTGGACAAGGACACAGGGAGTGCATCATGAGCACCGCCCTACTCGTTACTCTGATCCTGGTTCTTTTGCCGATGTCCGGCTTCTTCTCGGGATCCGAAATAGCGCTGGTCAGTGCAGACCGATTCAAGCTGCGAACCGATGCCGATAGAGGGCGCCGCGGTTCAGCCATCGCCCTTAAAATGTTGGAACAGCCGACTCGAATGCTGGGAACATGTCTTGTGGGGACCAATCTCTGCGCCATTTCCATCGCCACTTTCGGGACACAAATCATACTGAAACACACCGATGTTCACCCATCGTTCGCCTTTCTGCTGGTGGTGCCCTTCACCCTGACCTTGGGTGAGATGGTACCCAAGGCGGTCTACCAACATCATGCAGACACATTGGTTCCCTATGTGGTCTTTCCCCTCCAGTTGCTTTCGTGGGTGATCGCACCTGTACTGTGGGGCTTCGACATCATCACGCGTACTGCAAACGGTGAACGCCCTGTGACCCGTGCAGACATCCAAGTGCTGCTCGATGCCACAAACGATCCGAAGCTGAGTGCAGCGGACAAAGCCATGATTCGGAGGGTCTTCGCCTTCACAGAGGCGGTCGTCGAGGATGCGATGGTTCCCCTGATTCACGTGGTGGCAGTGGCGGGTCAGACCTCGATTGCCGATGCCGCAGCCTCCATGATTCAGAGCGGACACTCACGCCTTCCTGTGTACGAAGAGCGTGTCGATGACATTACTGGTGTGGTCATCCATCAGGATCTAATGAACGAAGAAGATTGGTCGAAACCGGTATCAGAGATCTGCCGAACACCGCTCTTTGTCCCAGAAACCAAGCGTGTAGACCACCTCCTGCTCGACCTTCGGCGGGCCCGACTGCGCATGGCCGTAGCCGTAGATGAATATGGCGGATCCGTCGGCATCATTACGGTCGAAGACCTACTCGAGGAGATCGTGGGCGAAATTGAAGACGAGTCGGACCGCGAGAAGGCTCGGGTCCGGCGGGTGGGAGAACGAGAATGGCTCGCAGTGGGGCACGCCGAGCGGGAGCATCTCGAGGCCACCGCTGGACTGGTGCTACCCGACGGAGACTTCGAGACGGTCGCCGGGTTCATCCTCACCCACACCGGCCGCATTCCAAAAGTGGGGGAACAGTTGGACGAACAGGGGTACCTGCTCACCGTAAACAAGGCCAATGAGCGCGCCATCTTGGAAGTCCACGTCCGAAAACTAAAGCGATGAGATAGGCTGGTCCCATGAAAGCCGTGACCCTCCAAGCCACTTGGGACCCACGTCCCGAGGTCGCTCTCAAACCAGACGAGCGAACAGCGCGACTGCCGCCCATGGCCTGTCAGACTTGGCGAAACCCCCGACTGGTGGCCGAAGACATTGCTGACCCTGCCCCCCGAGCAGAGGACGTGGTCATCGATGTGAAGGCCTGTGGAATCTGTGGCTCAGACACCCACTGCATCGAAACCGATGACGACGGATATGTAATTTTCTCAGGGCCAGCGTCATTTCCTTGTGCCCTCGGGCATGAGTTCGCGGGAACGGTGGTCGAGGTGGGCCCGTTGGTGGACAAGGTAGTGGTGGGCGACTTGGTCACGAGCGAAGGGATGCTGTACTGCGGTCACTGCATGGCCTGCAAACGGGGCCATGTAAACCAGTGCTTCAATCTCAAGATGTTTGGCTTCTCTCATCCCGGCGCATTTGCTGAATACGCCATGGTCCACCAAAAGCACTGCTGGGATGTATCCGCCATTGCCGAACATACCGGTGATGCCAAGCGAGCAATGCGCTTGGCGAGTCTAGTCGAGCCCCTGGGCTGCGCCCACAATGGCATGTTCATCGTTGGACCCGGTGTTGACCCAGGCTCCCATGTGGTGGTTTTCGGCTGCGGTCCAATTGGTCTCGGTGCCATCGCTCTGGCCGGTGCTTCCGGCGCCGCCTCAATCACAGCTTTTGACCTCACCGAAGGGAGGGTCAAGCTCGCCCGGGACATGGGGGCAACCTCTGCCATCAATCTCACGGACATGGACCGAAACGAGGTCGCCGAATCTGTGCGTGTTGCAACCGGTGGGTGGGGCGCTGACATGGTGGTGGAGGCAGCGGGAGCTGCCCTGCACACCATGCCCATCATCGAGTCGGTCTTGGCTCCTGGTGCCACGGTGGTGTACCTCGGCCGCACAGGGGAACGGGCACCTGTAATGCTGGATGTCTTGGTTTCAAAAGCCGCACGCATCGTCGGTGCACGGGGCCACGCCGGGTACGGAATCTACCCTCACATCATCGACTTGCTGGCAAACGGTCGCATCGTACTCGACTCGATGATCACTCACACGGCCCCCCTCAGCGACTTTGAGGCCGCCTTTGATCGCAGCCGGAGCCGAGAGGACGGCAAAATCCTGCTTCTTCAGGACTGAGACAAGACCCCAACGTCTTTATTCTCCGAGCCCAAGCCCAAGCTGCATCAGCCCCTCCAGGCCCTTATCGAACAGCAATTCCTGTTCCATCTTTCCGTTGTCGCTGGGACGCTTTACCACCCACGCGCCCAACTCCGGCTGGATGAACAGCTGAGTCTTCTTGGGGATATCGGAGCCGCTAATATCCACCCGGCCGCCCTTGCCTTTGGCATCGAACCGCAACTCGCGCCCTTTGTAGCGGAAAAGTACCGAGCCACTGCTGGCCTTTATGGAGATGTGGCCCACAGCCCTACCAAACTCATTGAGGTCACCAAACAGAACTTCCCGCTCAGCGGACCCAGTCTTTAAACGTTCAGCTTCCAGACTAGCCAGCCTTTCTTGCTCCATAGACTTTGCTTCTATGTTCGCCTTCAGACGGGCAGCCAACGATTGTCCGCGCTCTTTTTTCATGTTTAGGAGTCTACGTTTTAATCGTGTCCGATAGCGATCTCAACAACCATCGTCTGACCTGGCTTGGGATCAGTTAGACTGACTGCAATAGGCATGGAGCGAACCCCAATGTCCGTTGCGATTGGCATTGACTTAGGCACGACAAACAGCTGCGCGGCGATCATGGAATCGGGTCGCCCTCGCTTGATCACGACTGCTGCAGGTGCGACGCAAGTGCCTTCTGTGTTCGCGATTGATGCCGATGGAAAGGAAATTGTGGGTGCCGCAGCAGCCGAACAAGCGGAACAAAATCCAGATGGCACCGTACGCGCAGCCAAGCGACTCATCGGCAGAAACTTTCATAGCAAGTCGATCAATGACACCCGGCAGGTGTTCACCTACGAAATGGTTGAAGGGGCAAATGATGACATTCTCTTGAATGTCGCCAAGCAGCTCTACACCTTGGAGCAGATTTCAGCGGCAATCTTGTCTCGCATCAAAGAGGTGGCTGAACAAAGCCTGGGCCAGGCGGTTGACCAAGCCGTCATCACCGTACCTGCGTACTTTAATGAAAGACAACGAGGCCACGTACGAGAAGCGGGGAGAATGGCTGGCTTCCAGGTGCTCCGCATCCTCAATGAGCCCACTGCGGCGGCGCTGGTTTACGGACTCGGCATCCGCACAAACAAACGGGTCGCAGTGTATGACCTGGGCGGCGGCACATTCGATATTTCCATCATCGACATTCAAGGGAGTGTGTACGAGGTCGTGGCAACGGGCGGAGACACCTTCCTCGGTGGTGTAGATTTCGATGACCGATTGATGCAATTCGTACTCGAGGATTTCCACGCCAAAAATGGTGTAGATCTCAGCTTTGACCGGCGGGCCATACAACGAATCCGTGATGCTGCTGAGGCGACCAAGATCGCCCTATCTTCCCACGACCAAGCCCACATCGTGCTCGAGAACATCTACGCTGCAGATGGTGTGTCGCTTGATGTGGACCTAATGGTCACCCGAGAGAAGCTTGAATCTCTGACCGCAGATCTGGTGAAGCGCACAATCGACACCGCCAAGCGAATCTTTGCAGATGCCAAATGCCGCCCCTCTGAGATCGATGAGATCCTTCTGGTCGGTGGTCAGTCTCGAATGCCCTTGGTGCACCGTGCCGTCGAACGTCTGACCGGAAAACCCGCCGACCAGACCCTCGACCCCGAGCATGCTGTGGGCTTAGGCGCCGCGATCATGGCCCAAGCCGTACACCGCCCCTCGTCGACACCGGTGACATTGCGGGATGTGCTTTCCATCCCGATCGGCATCCGTGCGGCTGAGAACAAGATGCACGTGCTGTTCGAGAAGCAAAGCAGCCTACCCGCACGCCAGAGCCGCTCGCTCACCACCCACCAGGATGGCCAGCGCTCCATCATGCTCCGGATTTACCAAGGCGAGCATGACTCAGTGGACGATAACGACTTGATCGGAACCTTCGTGTTCTCAGGAATCCGCCTCGCGAAGGCGGGTACGGTCGGCCTTCAGGTCACCTTGGACCTCAATTCAGAGGGTGAGTTGAAGGTGTCGGCCCATGACCCCACCACAGATGACCACGTACAGGCGAATATTCGATTTAATGTGGCAGGAAAGCGTCCAAAACACACCCCGCGCCCCCGGCGTCCGATGCGGCCGAACACGCCCGCCAAGAATGCTCCTATGGATGATGAGTTGCTCCCTCCAGCGTCATTTAGCCCCGGTCTGAGTATGCCGACGCCGACCCTTGCTGACTCCATCGATGGAATCAAAAAGTCCGATATAGATGCACTCTTTGAGACGGAAATCACCGACGAACACCCACCCAGGCCAGGTCTACTCAGGCGACTTGGCCGGGCCATCTTCGGACGCTGATGTGAGCGGACTTTCGCACATCAACATCGTCTTGGTTCGCCCACAACAACCGGGCAACATCGGTGTGGCTGCCCGAGCCATCGCCAACCACGGAATCGGCCAACTGAGCATGGTCTGCCCCGCTGGGTTTGATCCGGAGCGAGCCCGCTGGATGGCGCCCAAGTCTCACCATGTGATCGACAACGCTCGCTACTGTTCCACCATTTCCGAAGCGGTGGCGGGAGCCTCGCGGGTCATCGCCACCACAGCGCGCCCCCGTAGCCAGGACCTGCCCGTCCACACCCCTGAAGACCTCGGAAGGTACATCGCAGCGGACCCGATACCGACCGCCATCTTATTCGGCCCAGAAGACAGTGGGCTCAGCAATGATGACCTGTTCCTCGTAGAGTCCCTGTTGCACTTTCCCACTACCGAAGTCAGCTCCATCAACCTGGGTCAAGCAGTGACGGCCACAGCCACAGCCCTCGCGATGGGCCACCGTGGAACGGAGCCAAGGCCGACTCAGGAAGAATCCGATCGAGCTCCAGCCGAGCGCCGCGAGGATCTCGTTATTCGAACCTTGGGTGTCCTCAACGACGCCGGGTATCTGGACGGTCGCTCCCGCCCCATAGTGGCCAACACCTTGATTCGTCTTGCCGCCCGGACCGACCTCTCTCAAGAGGAGGTGGGCAACCTACTGGGCATGATTAAGCACGTCGACTGGTGGCTCAAGGAGCAATCAAAATAAGGCCAGTGCCTATCCAGTCTGGTCCATAAATGGTGACAGGCCACCGTGCGTCACCGGCATCATCCATGCGGATTTCTGCCCCACTCTCCGTGAGCATACTT
>CAWVVG010000052.1:0-13496 GCA_963932775.1 uncultured bacterium | reverse complement strand
CGCCGATGCCTGCGGGGCCTATTTTTGCGACCAATGACATTCCCCACGAGGACCCCACGGGAGCCGATGCCGACCGATTCGACCGAAGTCTTGTCCACGCACTGCACGCCTGGATGCGTGGGGAAGACCTCGACCGACCCGCTCACATTTGGTTCGACCCGCCCTTGGTCCCCACCACCGAGCACCCAAAGCGCATTGTCCATGCCTTGAGAAAGGAAGCCCAAGAAGGCGAGCGCCTCCTATGGATCGGAGGAAATGCACTGGAAGGTCCCAACGGCCTGATTCTCCACACTTTTGATGAAGAGGTCCTGGTTGGCGGACGTCCCGCTGAGCGGGAGTGGCTGTGGGAAGTAATCGACGCAGCCAGGCCCAACAGCGAGCCCTTGCTGTTGAGTGATGCGGCCGAAGCATTCCCTGGCGACTGGGATCGATACAACCGCCGATGGCAAAAAGTTCGCCAAGCCGGAATGTTGCTGGTCTGACTTAAAGTCATGTCCCCAAACAAAGCAGCCCCCGAATGCTGCTTGGGGTATTTGGGGGGGTAGGCAGCACCCGGGGACTGAGGGATGTCAGAGCAAGCGCATTAGGCGGGGAGCGCTCGCTCAATGACTCGGCGCACTGGCACCGAACTGATGAGCGCGATTCTGTCGTCGCCGCGCTCAAGGCGGACGACGGAGTTGTCGCGGTCGATTTCTACATACTTCTGAATAACGGCAGTAATTTCATCCTGCATCGCATCCAGCTGCGCCGGAGTAAGGTCTACCTGGTCATGAATGAGCAGGACCTTCAGCCGTTGCTTGGCGTCCTCTTTCGAAGACTCTCTGCGGTTCAATATCTTGTTGAATAGTTCGGTCATGATGCCACCCCGTAGACGGCGCCAAAGCCCATCCATCGCTTCATTGTGCCCCAGACGCCGTTGCCTTCACTGAAGTCAAGCTCTGGAACATTCGGCTCGCCATTGATCCGACGCCCGATGCGGCGAAATGCCTCACCGACGACACTGGACTCGTCAAACACCACCGGTACGCCGCGGTTGGCAGAGATGATGATGTCCTCGTGATCCGGTACGATTCCAAGAAGGGGAATCGCAAGAATCTCAAGAATGTCTTCCTTGTTCATCATGTCTCCACGACGGACCATCTTGCTGCGGTATCGGTTGATAATTAAATGGGGCTCAGGGAGCTCCGCCGCCTCAACCATTCCGATAATTCGGTCGGCATCGCGAATGGCGCTGACCTCTGGAGTGGTGACGATAATCGCTCGGTCGGCACCCGCGACTGCATTCTTGAAACCTTGTTCGATTCCAGCTGGACAGTCGACGAGAACGTAGTCGAACTCTTTCTTAAGCTCGGCCACCAGGTCCCGCATTTGGGCGGGTGTGACAGAATTTTTATCCCGGGTCTGCGCGGCAGGAAGCAGGTACAGCCCCTCCGCACGCTTGTCGCGAATAAGCGCCTGCTTGAGGCGGCATTCGCCTTCTATGACGTGAACCAAATCGTAAACAATTCGATTTTCAAGGCCAAGGATGACGTCCAGATTGCGAAGGCCGATGTCGGCATCCACAACGGCAACCGTCACTCCTTGCATGGCCAGTGCCACACCGAGGTTGGCTGAACACGTGGTCTTACCCACGCCGCCTTTGCCCGACGTTACGACGATGCATTCGCTCATGACTGTACTCCAGGAGGAGGGAAGGCGACCCAATGGTCGCCCAAGGGGAAATCAGGCCGGCAACCGGCCTTCATAGGAACCAATTCGAATTTCACCGCCCTCAACCCAGACGATCTCTGGACTGAATGTGCGGACAGCAGGACGGCCACGGCCCAGGAAGCTCGATATGCCCCCCACCACGCCGTCTGAAAATTTAGACAGGCGCGGGGTCTCAGCTTGGGGCTCCGGTTTCACCGGCGCCTCCGTCGTGAAACCAATGTGGTCTGCGATTCGGAGCTGGGGCGAGCCCAGGTCAAAGCTGATGATTACGGAGCGCTGGTCACCGCGGGCACCGGCATGGGCGAGTCCGCGCAGGGAGCCGAAGACCACGATGTTGCCATCGGCCTCGATGTGCGCACCAGCATTGACATCGCCGTAGACCATCACGTCGCCAGCAAAGCGAATCGTCTTGCCTGATCGAAGCGTTTTCTCAACCACCATCAGTCTCCGACCCGCTTCTGCAGGGACCGGAGCACCAAGGTCTATGATGTCTGTACTCTCGACCTCGATAAGGGCATCGATCGCGGCCAAGCCGCTGCTAAGTTGGGCAGCAGCCTCGGCGTCGGTATTTTCGATTTCCTCAGCATCAAGAGCATCATCAATTGGGATGACAAGCTCCGGCGCTTCGTCCAAATTCTCTGCGTCTTCTTTGAGCACAGGAAGGTCGGTTGGTACCGAATCCTCCACCATCTCAACAGGCTCTACCTCTGCGAACGGAGCACCGGTAAAGATCAGTGGCATCCGTGGCCGAGTGTCCACAGGTGGCGCCAAGAGTGGAAGCTTGAATGCAGTCTCAGCGTAACGGTGAACAGCCTCTGGGCTGCATTCAATGCCGATGATTGCGGCCTTAAAGCCGTCGCGAAACAAAGTGCTGAATCGTCGAACTTCCATCAGATCAAGCTTTCGCTCGCCGAGGCTTAGGCGAAGACTCCGACCATGAAAATCATCGGAAGTATCGGCGTAGGTCTCGGCAACAAAAGCCCGAGCGGCATCCCACGAAATCGTGGGGTCTACTTCCAAAACCCATACCTCGCCTGTCGTGTCCAACCGGACAGGGACTGCGTCCTCGACGAACAACTCGGTCTGCTGTTTGGACTGCATTTTAATCTGCTGGGCTGGAGAAGCGCTGCGGGGAGACTGCGGGGGGAGACTGCGGAGGGAAACTGCGAGGGGAAATCTGCGGGAAAATAAAGCGGAAGGGGATACGGGGGGTCCCCTTCCGCTGGGGGGTCTATGTATGCGCATCCTGAGACGCGCGGTGCAGGGAAATGGGGGGTTCCTGCCCCCACATTTGAACCCAGCAGACTTGCTGCGTCAAGACTTTTAAGGCAGAAAAATTAAACTAATTTCGCTATTCGCTGTCCTGATCTGATGTCAGGCCGTCACTTGACTTAGCAAGAGATCTAATTTCCCTTGGGATTCCAAGGAGCGCAACTCGTCAAAACCCCCAACAAAGGTCTCACCGATGAAAATCTGAGGAACCGTGCGATGCCCTGTGCGTTCCACCAAAGCTTTCCGCTTGTCCCAGTCTCCGGTGAGGTCCACTACCGCTACCTCCACATCCTTTACTTCCCGCAGAAAGTGAATGGCAGCGCGGCAGTACCCGCAATTTGTGGAGGTGTACACTACGATTTTGTCGGGTCCAACCATTTTCACTCCAATCTATCTGCTGATTCGCAGACGAAATGTTTTCAACTGCACCATACGGTCCAACGACCGGACGGGTACAATGAAGGCATGAAGTTGATATCCCTATTGGCCCTCTCCGTCGCATGTAGCCCTGTGACTGCGAAATCCTCCCGACCCTTCTCCGAGTTGATTTCGTCCGACGGCAACCCCTCAAATTCGGATGATGACGGGACAGAAGTCGATGATGAAGACGAGGATGCTGAAGTGCCACCAGACGATGCACCTCCCGGGGACGACGATGAGCAGGATGTGGGCGACACTGAGGATGACTCCGACCTCCCCGAGTGGACCATCATGGTCTACTTGGCTGGCGACAACAACCTCGAGACTTTCGCCCTCGGTGACCTCAACGAAATGGAAATGGCCGGCTCAACCGACGAGGTAAATCTCCTCGTAGAGATCGACCGTGCCCATGGATACTCCAGCGAGGATGGAGACTGGACGGGTGCCCGACGCTACCGGGTCGAGGCCGACACCGACCCGAACCGCATCAACTCTACCGTCGCCATGGACCTGGGCGAGGTGGACTCGGGCTCGCCCGCAGCATTCATCGACTTCGTGACCTGGGGCGCCACAGCGTACCCGGCCAAGAACTACGCGCTGATTATCTGGAATCACGGCTGGGGTTGGACCTTCATGCCCGAGGAAGGGCGAAAAGGCGTCGCATCCGATGACGACTCAGGAAACGATATCTCCATTGCAAATGGCGAATATGAGAGCATCTTGGCGGCCGCGACCGAAATCATCGGCAAGAAGTTTGCGATCGTAGGGATGGATGCCTGCTTGATGGCAAACTGGGAGACCGCTCGGGTGACTGCACCGTACGCGGACTACTACGTCGCCTCTCAGGCCACCGAGAGCGTAGAAGGCTGGGCCTTCGACACCGCCATGTCCGACCTTATCAGTGACCCCACCATGAGTCCGGCTAATCTTGGGTCCAACATTGCCAAGCGATTCTACGAAACCGATGACTCCACCCTTTCCGTTGTGGACCTGGCCGCCCTCACCGAAATGGACGATGCCATCAACTCATTGGCCTTGTCCGTGATGTCTACGGCAAACCCGTCGAGCCAGGTTCGGTCCCACGCCCGCGCCACGCAGTCCTTTGACGGTGACCCCAATGACCGCGACCTCGGAGACTTTGTCGTGCGCTTGGCTGAAGGTTCAAGCAACGCAGACATTGCAGCCGCCGCGGAAGACGTCGCCGTCGAACTCGACGACACCATCGTGGCGAATTTCACCAATGGCGGATGGGTCTCGGATGCAACGGGCCTATCGATTTACATCCCCACGAGGGGCGGGTCAGCCGAATATTACGGCGGTTCTTGGGTTGACCTCACCAGCTGGGACGAGATGCTGCTCGAGGTCGGGGACTAAACCGCCTTACTTGCGCCGGGCCCACTTCCTCGCGAGTTTCTCATCTGCTGCTATCAGCGTTTGGATGCGACCGTTCTGCCCAGAAGCCTCCCACAGACGCAGCACATGCATGCCCGTCCGGGTTCGTTCTCCGGGAACCCTATAGGCACGGAGCATAAACTCGGCCGCATTGGCCGGTTCACCCATGCGCTCCGCAAGCGATGCCCTGAGCTTGAGAATGGGAAAGGAGTCCGGGAACCCCAATAAAATGGCATCCACCTGCTCCACAGCTCCACCAAACGCCCGGCGCTTCATCATCGCGGACGCCAGCCAACGACGGGCAGACCAGTCATCGGGGTCGAGAGCCACCGCCACCAAATATTGGGCCTCAGCCGCCTCGGGTTCATCATCCATAAAAGACAAATTGGCCTGTACATGTGCACACCATGCCGGGTCCATTTCCGTCTTCGAGTCAATGGGCAAGAAGGGCAGCACCAAAACCCCAAGCCACGGCCACCGGCTCTTCAAGCTGCTTGACCCGGCCCACATCCTGACTTGACTCAGCCCCAACGGGGCCAGCAAACACATCATGGGCCACGTGGCTACCCGGTAGCGGTCTGCCACAATGAACAGAATCACGGGGGCGTGCAGTGCGACCCAAGCCGCCACAACAAAGCGGTCGGTAGTTTGACGGCGCCACAACACGACTGCACCAAGAAAGGCCAGCGGAAACACGAGTCCGTAGCGAACAGGCAGCCACCCCATCCACCCCAACGGGCCACTCAGCGTGCGACACCGATGGTCCTCGTTCCGAGGAATCTCGGTGTTGTTGACCGACCACACCGCTTTGGTTCCAATCGCCAACAACCACCCAAGAGGATCCGCCGCAATGTCTGACAATGCGCGAGACCGCCAATACGCATTTCGCTCGAACCCGTCCCGACGATGGGGCTCCGCTTCCAGAGCCAACTTACGAAATGTCAGCCCGGGGCGAATAAAGCTGGTTCGTTTCCAATCGGTACTGTTCCCCAGATAGAAGTTGATACCGGCATTATTGGAAGTGAACCGAACCTGTTCAAAGCGATCGATATTGGCCTGCGTCATGGGCATCAACCCGATGGCCAGCCCCAGCAGCCCCGGCAAGAAGGCCGCCCTTTTACGCTCCGCGCCGAACATCGGAAACACCACGAGCACAACACCAAGGACAAGAAAGGTCGGGTGAACTGCGGAGGCCAACCCAGCAAGGGCTGCGGCGACAGCTATCCCCAGCGGCTTTCCACCTCCACGCATCAACCACAACATCGTGACCGTTACAGCGGCGGTCACCGCAGGGGTCAGCAGGTCAAGCTCAAACATCAAGGGTGGCGCATACAGCGCATACAGCATGCCTGCCAGTCCGCCGGCGTACGGTACATGCGTGCCACCGAGGCGTCGACCCAAGCGAATTAGCGCCCAGACCGTCAGAACACCGAGCCCCATCTGAAGACAACGAGGAGCCCACAGATTCTCGCCAAAGAGAGACTGAAGCCACGACAGTAAGACTGGATACCCGGGCGGCTGGTAGAAGCCATCGCTGAAAGGGTCCTTACCCAAACTAAGCTGCCTGGCCTGAGACCAGTATGTGGCTGCATCCACCAAGGTGTGCCGGCCGTGGCCAGTCTTGCTGATTGCCCAACCACCCCACACCCGTGAGACCACCGCTGCAAACAGCGCGAACCGTTCCAGCCACTGAACCTGACGCTCATTCATCCTTCGAAAAGAACACAGCAACCACCCGACCGCAAACTGTGCCCCGTCGGGCTACGGGGTGTAGCATGTCCTCCGTTGCCATCGTTGACCTCCACGGAGGCCGCCCCAATACCGCTATCGCATCACTGAGCGCACACGTGACAGCCAACCGCGCTGACCTCGAAATCTTCGACGGTGTGAACGGAAGATTGCCCCCGATCAAGCGCTTTGACGCATACATCATCAGTGGTGGTCCTGACTCGCCAGTAGTCCCGAGCCCGTGGCGCGTTCGCCTCCAAACAGTGCTTCCGACCTACGCAAAGACTCGGCCCGTGTTCGGTATCGGGCTCGGATTTGAAGTGATGGCCGCCTCATATGGGTGGCCCGTTCGAGCCCTGGCCAATGCACGGGACGGCGTATTCCCGATTACCCCGACTCCCGCAGGCTGGAACGACGCCGTAATGAAGGATCTGAAAAACGCCACTCCCGTTTTTGAGCAACGCACATGGGCAGTCTTGAGCCCCCCCGCCGCCATACGAACCAGCGCGACAGTGCTGGCGTACTCATCGGCAGGCGATGTGGCTGCGGCACGGTTTAATGACCATGCGGTTGGCACCATCTTCCACCCAGAAGCCAAGACCAATGGCTCAGCCGGCACTGTGGTGGGGCGCTTCCTTATGGTCGCCTTGGAGGGAAAATGATCGCCACAATGGTCGCCTTGGAGGGAAAATGATCGCCATACGCCTGACTCCCGACACCCTCGGCCCCCTGCGCCGGGGACATCCTTGGGTCTACACTTCAGGCTTGGCCGACCCCGAAGAGCTGCCGGAACCCGGCGTCCCCGTGCGGTTACTCGACACCAAAGGCAAGGCTGCGGGGTTTGGACTTGCAGACGACGGCCCCATCGCGGTCCGGGTACTCGACCGTCACCCAGAGGCCATCGACGTACTGATTCGCCGGCGAATCATCGGCGCAGCGGCCATGCGGACAGGCCTCGTCCCCGCAGACACGAACGCCTTCCGCCTCGTTAATGGCGAAGGAGATGGACTCCCTGGGCTCGTCGTTGACCGCTACGACCACACTGCAGTCCTCCGACTGTACGGCTCCTGCTGGGAGCCTCATATGGAAACCATTGTGGAGGCAACCCGCCAAATCCAAGGCATCCAAAGCGTGATGCGTCGATTTGGGGTGCGCAGAGTGGATGGTCGGGAAGGCGCAGAGGTACTGTTCGGGCCCGACCCCGGTGAGCCCATCGTGATCCGCGAGGCGGGGCTACGATTCCTCGCTCGACCGGTCACCGGCCAAAAGACAGGATTGTTCCTGGACCAACGTGAACACCGAATCAGAATGGGCCGCCACTGTGCAGACCGCACCTTAGTGAATCTCTTTGCATACAACGGCGGCTTCTCAGTTCATGCCGCCGCCAACGGAGCACGCAGGGTCATATCCGTGGACATTGCTGCCGCCGCACTGGAAGATGCCGCTGAGAACTTTCGACTCAACGGGCTCAACCCCGACGAACACGAATTCATCGCCACGGACGTGTTCAAGTGGACCCCCGAGGGCGCCGCAGATGTGGTCATTTGCGACCCACCGAGCTTGACCCACGGCAAAGAGTCCGATGGAGCCGCCCGCAAAGCCTACAAGGACTTAGCCGAGCGTTCTGGCGCCATGGTTCGGCCCGGCGGATTGCTGGCCTCAGCCAGCTGCACAGCCAGGCTCAACTGGGACCGGTGGGAACAATCGGTGCGAGAGGGCGTCGCAAAAACGGGCCGTTGGTCGTGGCTGTGGCGAGCGGCAGAGCCCCCCGACCACCCCGTCGCATTGGGCCACCCAGAGGGGAAATACCTCAAATTTGCGCTCCTCTCCCGCCACAAGTCTCGCTTCGATTAATCGCCCCAAATGACGACCTGCGATGGCTTTAGGGTGCACCCTTAGACGATACACCTTTGACGCCGGCACGATTTCGTGCGATGAAGTGTTCAAGTTCGCGCAAACGGCGCGCAAAGACTTTCTTGATACATGCATCACTTATTTCCACATGGTGAAGTCCCGTACTTCCCATCAATTCAACATGCAGCGTTCGCTACGCATGCCATCTTGGTCCGTTCAATCGGTTCCATGGGACCCCGTTACGGGCCCTGTGTTGAACCCGTACAGGCCAAGGTATCCAGCGAGACGCAGCACCACTGGAGTTCATTTTGGGTACCGAAATTATTGTTAACAAAACTGGGAGGGAGACACGTCTCGCTCTAATGGAAGACAGCCGACTGGCTGAAATCCACATCGACCGGGGTAGCTCCGAGAGCTACGTCGGAAATGTTTACCTCGGTCGCATCGTGCGCGTCCTTCCTGGAATGCAGGCTGCATTCGTCGACATCGGACTGGACCGAGCAGCGTTCCTCTTTGTCGGTGACATTTATCCTGAATTCGCCGAAAAAGACGACGACGACGACGATGGCGACATCGACGACAGCCCAGATGCCACCATGGCCGAGTCCGCTCCCCGGTCTCGACCGCGCCACGGCCACCCGTCTATCCAAGATTTGGTAAAAGAAGGCCAGGATATATTGGTCCAGGTTGCCAAGGATCCCATCAGCACCAAGGGCGCTCGGGTCACGACCCACATCACGCTTCCTGGGCGCTATATGGTCTACATGCCGACCGTAAACCACCTCGGCATCAGCCGCCGTATCGGCAAAGATCGCGAGCGCCGCAAGCTCCGTGACTTCGTCAAAAAGTACCGTCCAAAAGGCGCCGGCTTCATCGTGCGTACAGTCTGTGCCGGAAAGCCCACCGCGGCCCTCAAGCAGGACATGGACTACCTGATCGCTCTGTGGGAGACCATCAAGACGAACCGTGGCGAGAAGAAGGCTCCGACCTGTATCCACAAGGAACACAACCTCGTGGTTCGACTGGTCCGAGATGGATTCACCGAAGAAGTGGACCGCATGGTCATCGACGACAAGAAAGTCTTCGACGAAGTGTCGAGCTTTGTGGGTCGCCTCATGCCGGACCTGAAGGACCGGGTACAGATGTACCGTGGACCCGACCCCATCTACGACACCTTTGGCGTCGAGGTGGAGATCAACAAGTGCTTGATTCAGAAGGTATGGCTCAAGAGCGGCGGCTACCTGATCATCGATCAGACCGAGGCCCTCACAGCCATTGACGTCAACTCCGGAAAGTTCGTAGGAACCAAATCCCTCGAAGACACGACCACACAGTGCAACTTAGAGGCGGCCGACGAAATCGTGCACCAGCTTCGCCTTCGAAACATCGGCGGACTGATTGTTCTGGACTTCATCGACATGGAGAAAGCCAGCAACCGAGACCGAGTCAACAAAGCCCTAGAGAAAGCGATCAAGACGGATCGTGCCCGCACCAACGTGCTGAAGATCTCTGAACTTGGCCTAGTAGAAATGACTCGCAAGCGGGTCCAGGAAGACCTGGTTCGATCCATCTCGGAACAGTGCAGTTACTGCACCGGTACAGGCCATACCCGCTCTCGCTACACCGTGGTGTACGACATACTCCGCGAGATCAAGCGAGAGACAGCCCGTGCAAAGAATACGGAATCAGTCTTCGTAAATACCAACCCAGACGTAGCTGACCTGATGTACGGCGAAGAACTTCACAGCGTCGAAGGGCTCGAAGAAGAAATCAAGAAGCGCATCGTCGTCCGCGCATTGGGCCACTACCACCTGGAACGCTACGAAGTTTACAGTCGGTAAATGAAGGAATCCACCCACCGCCTCGAAGGGGAGCTGCTTGGCTTCGCGTTCAAGACGGAGGACGGTGGGTTCTCAGTCGCGCGCATCCGCAGCGAAGGCGAAGGCCAAGTCGTTGCGGTGGGCCCGATTGGGCACGTCACAGCCGGACAGCACCTGATGCTCACCGGGCGCTGGGTCACCCACGCTAGCCATGGACGACAATTCAAGGTTGACTCGGTATTGGTGGAGGACCCTCGAACCGACCGCGGCTTGATTCGCTACTTAAGCTCGGGTGCAGTTACCGGCCTCGGGAAGGAATTCGCCAAGCGGGTCGTGGAGACCTTTGGCGTGGATACCCTCCGTGTCATCGAGGAAGAGCCCGAGCGCCTACAAGAGGTGCCCGGCATCGGTAAGAAACGCATGGAGCGCATCCGAGAGCACTGGGCCCTCGATCAAAAGAACCGAGAGGTGTATGCCACACTCCACGGCTACGGAATCGGCCGCGCACTCGCAAACCGAGTTGTGGAACGGTACGCAGAAAAGGCACCCGCCATCATCCAATCCCAGCCGTACCGACTGGCCGAAGAAATAAAAGGGGTCGGTTTTCGGACGGCCGACCGCATCGCCCGAGAAGTGGGAATCGATCTGACTCACCCCGACCGGTCGGATGCGGGAGTCCTACACCTTCTGCGCGAAGCCGAGGGCCAAGGACACTGCTTCCTCCCACGCCGCGAGGTGATGGAGCGAGCCCGCAACCTCGAGATCACTACCAACGACTGTGAACTCGCCATCGGCCGGCTGTTGCTCAGCGGAAAACTGCTGGCTCCTTCAAGTGTAGACCCCGACCTCCAGCCCATGTACAACCCGATCCTTGAGCGAGCAGAGCGACAAGTCTCCAGCCGGCTCCAGAACCTCGCGGATGCCCACAAAGATGCGCCGCCAGCCAGCCCACCCCTGCTTCGGAAAGTTGAAGCAAGCGCCCAACTCAAGCTCAATGAAGATCAACGGACAGCGGTTCTCACCTCGCTCACTGGAGGGGTCACGGTCATCACCGGCGGGCCCGGTACGGGAAAGACAACCATCGTGAAGTTGCTGTTGCTCCTCGCCCAGACCCGAAAGGAACGTTGGCTGCTTGCCGCACCGACTGGACGGGCCAGCCGACGACTTGCAGAGGCCACCGACAGCGAAGCCAAGACCATCCACCGCCTCTTGGAATTCAATGGCAGAACAGGCCAGTTCCAGCGGACGACCACAAACCCCCTTAGCGCCGACGGCGTACTGATCGACGAAGCCTCAATGGTCGACATCCGGCTGATGAGCTCGCTGTTGGCCGCGGTCCCGGAGGGGTGCCGACTCGTCCTGGTGGGTGATGCCGACCAGCTCCCCAGCGTCGGGGCCGGGCGGGTGCTCGGAGACATCATCGATTCCGGCCGTCTGCCTGTCTGCACCCTCGCGGAAGTCTACCGGCAGGCCGCGGACTCGGGCATCGTACAGAACGCCCACCTCATCAATGCAGGAGAGAGCCCCATCTCTGGTGAAAAGGAAAATGGGCGGCCAGATTTCTTTGAAATTCACCGCAGTGAAGCCATGGATGCCCAGCGTACCGTGGTCGAGGTGGTCACCCGCCGACTGCCGGCAAAGGGCTTCGACCCACTCAAGGATGTACAAGTCCTCACACCGATGCACAATGGCGTGCTCGGTACCGAAGCGCTGAACACCGCCCTGCAGAACGCACTCAATCCTGGGGGAATGTCCATCACTCGAGGGCAGCGTGTGTTTCGCGTACGGGATCGGATCATTCAGCTAAGAAATGACTACGACAACGACATCTTCAACGGCGATGTAGGAATCATCATCATCGCCTCGAATGGAACCCTCACGGTGGACTTCGATGGCAGACATGTGCTGCTCCGTGGACAGCAACTCGGCGACATCGAGCTCGCCTATGCAATCAGCATCCACAAGAGCCAGGGAAGCGAATACCCCGCCGTCGTCATGGTTCTGCACCGGGCCCACTTCGTGATGCTGCGACGGAACCTGCTCTATACCGGAGTGACAAGGGCCCGCCGCTTCTGTTGTTTGGTGGGCGACCGGTGGGCCATTCGGCAGGCTGTAGCGACACCGGGTGGCGGCGAGCGGTGGACACGACTCGCAGACCGGCTCAAGGGCTAAGCGGAGGCCAGAAATCACCGGATTTGTGTGCTGGCACGACCACGTCACCCACATTTCACGCCCTTTGACCCACGCATTCCGTTAGATGGCGACGGTCCGCAGGAGAACTCGTGTCTGATGAACCCATCTACATCCCCCACCGCAAGATCTACGAGTCCAGTGGAAAGGTCGACCTAAAGGCCTTCGATCGCGAGGGCATCGAGGCCTGGTTCGTGGAACAAGGCGAGAAACGGTTTCGCGGCCACCAGGTATTCAAGTGGATGTGGCAGCAGGGCGCCACCGACTTTGAGCAGATGACCAACATCCCGAAGTCTACCCGGGCATGGCTTGCCGAGAACGCCACCATCAGCTGGCTCAACTCCGCGGGCTCCCAGCACTCCAAGGACGGCACCCGCAAGTACCTGTGGGCCTGTGACGACGGATTGCAGATCGAGACCGTATTCATCCCGGACGAAGACCACCCTGGAAAAGCCCGACGCACACTGTGCGTGTCGAGTCAGGTGGGCTGTGCCATGGCCTGCACGTTCTGCCTCACTGGTGACATGGGCCTCAAGCGAAACCTCAGCCCTTCTGAGATCGTGAACCAGGTGCTTCAGGTCGCCCAAGACCTCGGCGAAGACCGCCCGATCACGAACATCGTGATGATGGGTATGGGTGAGCCGCTCCACAACCTCGACAGCCTCATCCACGCCATACGAACCATGCTCGACGACGATGGCCTAAATCTAAGCCACCGCAAGGTCACGGTGTCCACTGTGGGGCTGGTCCCGGCCATGAGGAAGCTTCAGAGCGCCCTGCCGGTCAACATTGCGGTGAGCCTGAATGCCTCGAGCGAGGAACAGCGAATTCAAGTGATGCCCATCACCAAGCGATACAGCATGGAGGAACTGCTCAGCACCTGCAGAGACCTTCCCCTGCACCGCTCCAAGCGCATCACTTTCGAGTACGTGATGATGGCTGGATTCAACGACTCCATGGAAGATGCCGCACGGCTCATCCACCTGATGAAGGGCATCAAGTCGAAAATCAACCTCATTCCATACAACGAAAACCCAGCCAGAGAGATCAAGCGTCCCAGCGCACACCGGGTCAAAGATTTCCAGCAATACCTGGTGATGCGTGGCGTTC
>CAWVVG010000051.1:0-13500 GCA_963932775.1 uncultured bacterium | reverse complement strand
GGCATCGGCATCGGCATCCGCATCGGCATCGGCATCGGCATCGGCGTCGGCATCACTCACTTGATACTCTGGCGGCAGAGAACCGGTATCGCCGGTGTCGCCGTCATCTTTTGTGCAGGCGAGAGCCAAGCAAAGGGATAAAATCAAAGCTGTTTGGATGCGCATTGCTGCTCCTAATGAACGGTGTATTCATCGCGAACGTACCTTTTTCTTGAGCGATAGGCCTCAAATTAAATTCGGGCAGGACATCCGTAGACTCCAAAATCTTCTTTTGCTTATTTCAGGGCGTATGATGAGTCTCCGCTCACACCTCAGCCACCGAGTAAGAAAGTGACCAAGACCAAACCACCCTGGACCAAGCACGGCGGTCCTTCCGGCCCGTTTGATGCCATCGTTATTGGCTCCGGTATGGGGGGCATGACAGCCGCCGCCATGCTTGCAGAGGTAGGCCAGCGCGTCCTAGTGCTGGAGCAACACTACGTTCCAGGGGGCTTTACCCACGCCTTCAAGCGCGGACCGTACGAATGGGACGTAGGTGTACATGCCATCGGCGAGGTGGGGCCCGAGTCGATGCTTGGAAGGCTTCTGTCGGTCCTTACAGATCACAAGCTTGAGTGGGCCAGTCTCGGTGGGGTCTACGACGAGTTTTATTACCCCGATATGCGCATCGACTTTCCGGACAATGCAGCTGATTTTCGAGCCAACTTGGTTGCTGCTTTTCCCGATGAGGCGGAGGCAATCGATGCGTACTTGGAGCAAGTAAGGCTTGTCGGCCGTGGAATGAAGGGGTTTCTTAAGTCTCGAGCCATCCCACCCAACTGGTTGGGCAAGGCTGTGGGAAAGAGGATGAGTCGGGGCGTTCAGGATGGCTTTAGCAAGACGGCCAAGGAGGTCCTAGACGAGATCACGGACAACACCAAGCTGCAGAAAGTGCTGACGGGGCAGTGGGGCTACCATGGCTCGCCACCCAGTCGAGCGGCCTTTGCTGTTCAGGCGCTCGTCAGTCGTCACTTTATGCACGGTGCATTCTATCCAGTCGGGGGTGCGAAGCAGATCGCCATCCACTTGCTTGGCAAGGTGGCCAAGGCTGGTGGCTGGACTCGTGTTCGTGCCGATGTGGAAGAAATCTTGATCGAGAAGGGCCGTGCCGTTGGGGTTCGGTTGAAGGGTGGCGAAGAGCTGCGCGCGCCCAAGGTGGTGTCTGCGGTTGGAGTGATGAGCACCGCCATGCGGCTGTTGCCTGAGTCGGCTCGGGGTCCGTGGGTTGAGGAGGTACAGGCCTTGGTGCCTGCTCCAGCTCATGTGTGTTTGTACCTTGGATTCAAGGGCGACATTCGGAAGGCCGGGGCGGGGCCAGCCAACAAGTGGTTTTACGATGTTTGGGACTCAGAGGCGGGGTTGTGGGACATTCCTGTCAGTGGTGAACTGCCCCGGTGTCCGGTTCTTTATACGAGCTTTCCCAGTCTCAAGGACCCCACCCATGACCCTGGTGATGGCGAACACCATACGGGAGAGGTGGTGACGTTTGTTCCGTACGAGATGTTTGAAGCATGGCGGAAGCAGCCTTGGCGAAATCGGGACGAGGCCTATCAGGAACTCAAGCAGCGCATCACTGACCAGCTGCTGAGCCAACTGTTTGAGCACCTTCCAGAGTTAGAGCCCATGCTCGACTTTGTGGAGCTGGGCACACCCATCACCACCGAGCATTTTTGCCGGCCGATGAAAGGCTCAATCTACGGGATAGAGCCTACGGTGGAGCGCTATAGGTGCGACCATCTGAGGGCCCACAGCCCCATAAAGAACCTGTTCTTTGCGGGGTGCGAGGTGGGTGCTGTGGGGGTCATGGGTGCGATGGCTGGCGGCATGCTGGCCGCTTTGGCGATGGAGCCCAGAAAGGCAGGGGCCTTGGTGGTTGCTGCGGGGAAGCGACCCACAGGGGAGTGACCCCCAAGAGCCAACTTACCGCCGGTAGCGGGACCATGGGCTCACTTGGACCCGTGGTCGCTTAGTTGACGTCTCGGTCGATGATGGTGGCGATGCCTTGACCGAAGCCGATGCACATGGTCGAGAGACCGTACCGTTCGTCTTTTTCTTCCAGAACATTGAGCAGGGTGGTGATCAGGCGTGCACCGGATGCGCCAAGGGGATGGCCGAGGGCGATGGCACCGCCGTAGACATTGACCTTGGCGAAGTCCATACCGAGCTCTCGGCCACAGCCGAGTGCGACGGACGCGAAGGCTTCGTTGAGTTCGATTGCACCCAGGTCACCGATGTTGAGTCCGGCCCGAGCAAGCGCCCGTTGGGTCGCACCAATGGGTGCTGTGAGCATGATGGTCGGGTCGACACCTGCGGTTGCCATTGAAACGATCTTCGCGCGGGGCTTCAGGCCATATTTTTCAACGGCTGCTTTCGAGGCGATCATGATGGCAGCGGAGCCATCGGAGATTTGAGAGCTGCTGGCTGCGGTGATCACACCATCTTCTTTGAAGGCGGGCTTAAGGGATCCGAGCTTCTCGATGGTCGTGGAGCGGCGGATGCCTTCATCGTTGCTGAAGCTAAAGTCGCCCTTTTCTTCGTTGTGCACATCCATTGAGATGGTCTCGCGATCAAATTTTCCGGCATCATCCGCAGCCGCAGCGCGCTGGTGACTCTCATAGGAAAAGGCATCGAGTTCTTCCCGGCTCAGGTCGAAGCGCTCTGCGACCAACTCGGCGGACAGGCCTTGTGGAATGATGTTGTACTTCCAGCTCATCTTCGGGCTGGGTGTGACCATCTCGCCTTGAAGAAACATGTCAGAGCCCATTGTGATCCGGCTCATGCTCTCTACGCCCGCTGCGATCACGAGGTCTTGGTGGCCCGAAGCCACACCCATTGCCGCAAAGTTCAGGGCTTGTTGAGAAGAGCCACAGAGACGGTTGACTGTGGTTCCTGTGACACCCACTGGGAACCCAGCGATGAGGGCCGCATTCCGGGCGACATTGATTCCTTGCTCGTGCAGCTGGGTCACACAGCCCATCACTACATCATCGAGCTCAGACGGGTCTATACCGGTGCGATTGATGATCTCGCTGAGTGTCGCGGCAGCAAGTTCGTCAGCGCGCACCCCGGACAGGGCACCGTTGCGACGGCCGACGGGGGTTCGAACTGCGTCAATGATGTAGGCATCGCCCATGGTATACTCCTGGTAATGAATGGTCGTTCATCGGTACCCTGCCCAGCGGATGGGCGCTACCGGTTTGTGATGGTGACTTCGCATGGTTAGGAGGCTCAAAAGGCAGCACAGTTGGCTGCGAACGGAGAGATGATGCGGACGGTATTCTGGCTTGGCGGTGGCACCAGCATAGGCATGGGAATTTTGACTTTGGCGGTGTATGGCTTCGACCAGCCTGCCGGCGATGTGGCGACGAGCTTCTCTCAGATTGGGTTTGATGCGCTTCCCGGATTGACGATTCCGACTGCGGGCTACGTGGGTCTGTGTATGATTGCCGTCGGTGCGTGGATGACGATCAAGGCGAACTCCACCGCTTGGAAGCAGACCGGCGGATACTAGGCGCTGTGTAGTGAGCGTGCGCACCCGAATCGGACCTCGTTTGGACCTTGATGGTCTCGGGGGTGATCTGCGTGAGCGTCTGCAACGTCTGGATGCTGCGCTGCAAGACTTGGCGGGTGGCGATGGTGCCCCGGAAGACTTCGATTCTCACCTGTATCTGTCCACAGGAGTTCCTCGGGTTCGCCCGGTTTTAGTGTTGCTGAGCGAGCGGGCGACACGGGCCCATGTTCAAGCCGAGGCCGGGGCCACCCCCAATGCTGAGATCAAAGAGGTGACCGAGGATGTCGCGCTGGCAGCGGAATTGTTGCACTTGGCCATTCTGGTTCATGACCGTGCCCTCGGCTTGCCCGGTGGTCGTCGTCGTCGTGCAGCCCGCCGCATTTTGGGTGCCGTGGGTTGGCTGGGTGCGAACCACATGACACTGCGTGCTTTGGAGCTATCTCGGCATGCGCCGATGCCAGAGCTGTTGGGCGATGTGCTCGATACGATGCGAGAGATTGCGGAAGGGCATGCGCTGAGTCAGTCCATTGAGAATCGGGTGGCCCAGCCATCCGAGGTTGAAGAATTGGCGGCGGGCTATACCGGCGCTGTGTTCGACTTCGCATGTCGATCAGGCGCACGGATTGCCGGAGGTAACCGAGCCATCGTAGGTGGCTTGGGCCGCTTTGGTCGGCATGCAGGCATCGCCTGGCACCTGGCCGATGATCTTGCTGTGATGTCGGCCCCAGAGGATGAGTTGGTGTACGCCATCGAGGAACGTCTGCATAAACGGAGCCCCAATTATGCAGTGAGCTTGGGTGCTGAGCGGGATTCACGGGTGTCGGAATTGTGGATGGAGTTCCGGCGGGGCCCAATCGATTCGGATCTCGCCGAGGAATTGCGACGCCGTATCGTGAACGCAGGTGTGCTCGATGAAGGCCGTCGCCATCTGGTAGAGCAGACGTGGCGGGCCCGAAAGGCACTGAGCAGTCTGGCACCATCACCGGATCGAGATGCACTGGATCGGCTCGCGGCGAACATCGCGAAATAGCCACCTGCACGCCTGTCCACTCAAATTCTTAGGGGCAGGAGTACCCGCCGTCTTCATAGGAGCTCACAGGAAAGCTCGCGATGAAGGCTTTGAGCATGTACCACTCATCCGGCGTGCCCATGGTCTCTGCTCCCGGGTTGACCTGTACGACCAATTCTTCGCCGGGAGTGATCTGGATGTTCTCAATCCGCAGGTTCGGCACGTCATCGGGGCTCCCATCTTGCTCGGCTAAGATGGAACCGTCCGCACCGTAAACGATGAGGCTGGGTGTGATGGAGGAACCCCAGCGCGCGCTGTTCATGCACAGCACAACCCACTGAGTCATATCGCCGTCATCGTTTTCTCCAGCGCTCTCCTCGGGTGCAGAGATGCTGAAGAAGTCGGTGTCACCGGCTTGGTCTACAAAACCCTGGATCGTGCCGGTGGAGAAAGCCTTGCCCCCGGTGTTGGTGTACTCGGGCATGTCGATTGCATTGGGGGCCGCTGCGCCGTCATTGGGCTCCGTCTCCCAGTCGTAGGTTTTGTCGGAGGTATCGGCGTTGAGCATCACCACGAACCAGTGGTTCGGGCCTCCACCACCATCGGCGTCGGACAATGCGACAATCCACTCGCCGGCACTCAGGGCGGGCGCCACCCCGGGGCCCTCGATTCCAAAATCGACCTTCGATGATACTGTCATATCGTCGGGTGACAGAATCTGAACCAATGGGGTGGCGTCAGATCCGCTGAGGTCTTCGATGCCATCGACATACAGGTAGCCATTCGCCCAGGTGGTGACTTCGCCATCGGGGTCCAAGTTGGCGGAGTCAAATTGCACCGCGATGTAGTCGACCTCCCCTTCTTCCTCGAGGATAATGCCCACGCTGTTCCAGGTGTTTGGGGTCATCTGGACACCTGTCGTCCATTCGTTGTCCATGCGAAATGGTTCATCGAGGGTGGATTCACTGCCTTCGGTGAGCCATCCCCACTCAGAGAGGTTCAGGCTGTACGGGTAGTCTTCACCGCCCCAGGCCGGTAAGCCCCACATGGGGTTGGCGTCCTCCACCACAAAGATGTAGTCCCCTGCTGTGGCCAGATAGGCGTATAAAACTGAGTCGTAATTGGATACACGTGCACCATTCGGGTAGTCGTCAGCGCTGGTGACTACGGTTCCATCGGGTGCGTACAAGGTCACGAAGGTATCGGGCTCGGGAGAGCCTTCGAGCACGTCTTCATGGGGATCCACTGCAGCCCGAATAAACTCTGTGCCCGACGAGGTGTAGCGCCAGTAATCCTTGTCGCCGGCTGTATTGATGTAGGTGTCTGTCCCACCGTCGTCACCGGGCAGAATGGCTTCCGCCTCGGTGAAAGAATTGTTTCGGTCTCCATCGAGGCATTCGCGTTCTTCGCAGATCTGCCAGTTGGCGCACTCATTGTCCTCATCGCAGCCAGGATCGCCGCCGTCAGAGTCGGTGGGAAAGTTTTGAATCCCATCATCATCGGTCGTATCGATGGTTTTGTCGCCACCACAAGCCAAGAGAAACAAGATGAAAAATACAGGTCGCATAAAGATGACTCCTTTTCCGCTTGCGAATGGTACCACCTCAAGTGAAGAAGGGGGCTCGGAGGTGGCCATGTCGCAACGCGTTCTCACTGGAATCAAGCCCACGGGCATGCCACACATAGGAAACCTACTCGGGATGTATCGGCCCGCTCTGGCCATGCAGGATGAGGCGGAGGGCTACTTCTTTGTTGCCAGCTACCATGCACTGACGTCCATGCGGGACCCTGAGTTGTTGCGGGCGCAGACGCTGGATGTGGCAGCAAATTGGTTGGCGCTCGGGCTCGATCCGAACAAATCGGTCATCTGGGCGCAACACGATGTGCCAGAAGTCACCGAGCTCGCTTGGATCTTGGCGTGCATCACTTCCAAGGGAATGATGGACAAAGCCCATGCGTTTAAAGACGCGGCCGCCAAAGGGAAAGAGGTCAACATTGGCCTGTACACCTACCCAATCTTGATGGCGGCAGACATCTTGGCCTTCGATTCACACATCGTTCCGGTCGGGAAAGATCAGAAGCAACATGTGGAGATGGCCCGTGACATGGCACAGCGATTCAATCACCTCTTTGGCGAGACCCTTGTGGTTCCGGAAGCAAAGATACGTGACGACGTCGCCATTGTTCCAGGGCTGGACGGGCAGAAGATGTCCAAGTCCTACAACAATACGATCGAGATATTTCTTCCGTCCAAGAAGCTCAAAAAGAAGATCATGGGCATCGTTACCGACTCAAAGGGAGTGGACGAAGCCAAGGATCCGGAGACCTGCAATGTCTTTGCCTTGTACAAGCTTTTTGCCACTGCCGAGCAGCAGGCCGAACTGGCCGAACGGTATCGGGCAGGTGGCCTTGGGTATGGGCACGCCAAGCAGGCACTCTTTGAGGTGTTGGACGGCCAAATCGAAGAAGCCCGGGGTCGCTACGATCACCTCATGGCCCATCCCGATGAAATTCAAGCGGTGCTCGATGCTGGGGCCCAGAAAGCCAGAAAGACAGCTCGAACCACGATGGATCGCGTTCGGGCCGCAACGGGCTTGTAGGGCTGAGATCGCCCGGTTTCGTATAAGTTTGGTCAGGAAAGGGCCCAAATTGGTGTCGTTTGTGCAGTTGTCACATTGTCGTCGCACTTTTGTCTTGACATGGCCGTCCGATTGCGCGAAAACCCGACCACCGAGACACGCGAGACCGGAAACACAATCGGGGTTCAATCGACCCAAACCAGTCACGGCATCACGCGCAATCGAAGCCAAAGCAACAAGTTATTGAACCCTTTTCTGCCATCGCAGGAGAAATCACCAATGTCTCTCGCCCAACTTCGCAAACCAAAAATGACAGATACCCAGCCTCTCTTTTCTGAGCGTTTGACCGCTGAGGAAGAGAAGCAGATGGCCCGAGAAATTCGGAAAGCCGAGCAAGAAGCACGGGAAGCCGTTGCGGGTATCGATGAAGCCGATTCCATTCTTATGCGGCGTCCGGATCGTGCCGAGCGCACCCGTGCCGGCGCTGTTGATCGTCTCGAGGAGGCGGTCAAGGCCACCATCAAGGCATCACGGAAGGATCCGGAACTCAAGGAGTACGCCCACACTGCAGCTCGGTCCTGGAACCAAGCTGAGAACCTTCGGTGGCGCCTCGCAATGTCCGGTCGTCGGATCGCTCACGGCGAAGCCCGTAAGCTCGCAGGTCCCTTTATGGACGAAGAGGACCTCGTTCAAGAGGGCTACATTGGCTTGCTCCGTGCAGCCAAGCGATTCGACCCTGACCGCGGAATCCGCTTCTCCACTTACGCCCGCTGGTGGGTTCGTGCCCAGATGACTCGCGCCATTGACCACACCGGTCGCCCGGTTCGGCTTCCTGGCTGTGCAGTCGAGCAGACCCGGAACTTGCGCAAGGCCATGAAGCGTTTCGAATCGGTCGGAGTGGAGTACTCCACTGCGGATCTCGCTCACGAAGTCGGCATCGACAAGGAGCGCGCAGAGCTCTTGCTTAGCCAAGGAAACACCATTTCTCTCGAGCAGCCTGTCGATGACGGTCCCCGTCCTCGCCCGCTGGACCGCTTTCTCTCTGATGAGGATGCACCCCAGCCAGACCGCGAGGCGATCAAGACCCAAGAGCTTCATCGCATGGAAGATGCATTCCATGAGTTGCTCACCGAGCGGCAACGCTTTGTCCTGACCCGGCGGTATGGCCTCGACGATGGAGAGTTCCGCACACTCAGCGAAGTGGGCAAGGAAATGAGCCTCTCTCGTGAGCGCGTTCGTCAGATCGAGCGCGAGGCACTTACCCGTCTTCGCGATTGCTCAGCGATCCGTGCGGACTTGAGCCTCTTGGGCATGATGGCTTAAGCCAAAAAGCAGCTTTACTCTCGAAGGCCCGTTCAATCGAACGGGCCTTTGTTGTGAGGGGCACACCTGTGGGAATGACCCTTCAGGCTTTGATGTCACGCTCGAGCTGCTCGCCCATTTCTTTGGTGCGCTCGTAGGCCGCATCGATGGACTCGGTCAAGACGGCGCTGAATCGCCCTTGCTTGAGTACCTGGAGTGCCCGTGATGTGGTGCCACCCGGACTGGTGACTTCATCGATCAGCGATGCGATGTGCCCATCGGAAGACTGGAGCATCTTGGCGGTGCCCACCATGGTGGCGAGCACGGTCTCTTTGGCTACGGAGCGGGACTCGCCGATGTAGGCGGCGGCTTCGAGCATGGCCTTTACAAACTGGGCAACGATGGCGGGTCCGGTGCCATTGACGGCTGTGGCCATGTCCACATGCTCTTCATCGATCACGCGAATTACGCCGCCCATAACCTTTAGGATCTGCTCGATTCGTTCGGCATCCGCCTCATCGGTGTTCTGTGGTGCGGCCCATACCGTCATGCCTTCTCGAATGCGGCACGGCAGATTGGGCATGCAGCGGGCGACCCGTTCGTGGCCAAGCCCATTCCGGAGGACGTTCATATTGGCACCGGCGATGATGCTTAGAACCATGGCCTGGGGTGGCACCGATCCCTTGAGTTCCTTCAGAACATTGGCGAGCCCTTGGGGCTTCACGCTCAAGACAGAGACGGTGGAGCCCCTCACGACCTCGACATTGTCTGTGGTGGTTCGGATGCCGTATCGTTCTCTCAGTTCTTCGCCCCGAGACTCACGGCGGTTGCTCGCGATGATGCGATCCGCTGGAAGCAGACCCTCGTCGAGGATGCCTGCGATCATCACTTCGGCCATCACTCCGCAGCCTACAAATCCGAGTGTCCAGTCCATGGTTCTCTCCTTGGGTGGACTGGCGTATCTCGGCGGTCTTCCGTCGTCAGTGCTTGCTTGCCTTCAAGCGGTCTTCTAGTGTCCAGCCTGGGTCCCACCGTGGAGTGTGACAGCTGGTGCAGATGGCCTCGATCACGCACTCCGGGCAGCTCTCTCCGAGTCCGACAATATTGTCCTTTTTGGGGTCCCCCACGTGGGCTGTTCCGGCACCATGACAGGACTCACAGCCCACGCCTTCGTCTACACGGAAATTCTCCACGTGGGTCAACTCAGGACCACCGAAGGCGCTGGGAGTCGCATGGCAGCGAACACAGTTCGGATCGGACTGTTGCTCCGCATCCAGCCGGCTCATGGATGCAGCATGAGGGGACTCCTTCCAGCTGGAGTGGGTTTCCTTATGACAGCTGAGGCAGGCCTGTGCTCCAACGGTCGGTCCTTCTGGAAAAGCGAGCAAGGGCTTTGGGGCTTCCCCTTTCCGGATGGCCAAGATCTTTTCTCTGAGGACCTCGTCGCTGAGGCCAGCCGACGCGAAATGGTCGATGTGTGGGAGTCCCTTCTCGACCGAAAAGGCGATGGAGTGGTCGGCGTCGTGGCAACTCACGCAAGTGGATCTTGGGTCGGTTTTTGGGGCGGTGGCATTTCCGTTGTGGGGGCCGCCTGGGCCGTGGCAGGCCTCGCAACTCACATCTCGCAAGGGGGACCCATGGTCTCCTGTGACAAATCCTCCGGGCTTATCCATTCCGGTCACGTGGCAGCCCACGCACGCAGCATCCTCTGCCCGATCTCTGGTGTAGAGGGTCAGGTAGGCCGCTGCGTGGTGGGTCATGGCCCAGCTTCGGACCTCAGTCACGTGGCAGCTGCCGCATACTTGGGGGCCTTGGAAGTGCTCAAAGGCGTGAAATGGTGCCTCGGGGCGACTTCGGATGGCCATGATTCCAGCCATGCTTCTTGAGAACGGAGCGTAGATGTCAACGAGATCGACCGTGTTGGGTCCATCGTCGGGTGAAGGCTCGCTCCGCGGTCGAACCACGTAGATGCTCGGGGTGGACCGGACGCCAACAGCCCGAGAAAACGAGGAGTCTGTATCGTCTTTTTGGATCTCAAATGCAGGCTTATACTCGTCCTTGAAGGTCTTGAGTTGCGCCGATGTGGACCGGCTGCTGGAAATGCCGATCCATAGAAGGTCTCCCTGAGCAACCAGCCGGTTTACATCACCCATCACGTCCTGGCAGTGGGAGCATGTGGGTGAAAAATAGAACAGAGCGGTCGGACCCTCAATCTTCTTGGCGATGGCTTTTGGCAGGACAAGTGCCTCGATTTTGTTCGGCTGTAGCAAGGTCGTCATGGCCATTGCTGTGGTCGGTTCACTGCCTTGGGCCACACCAGCGGTGGCGCCAAGAGCACACAGAATCAGCATCAGATTAAAGCTTCGCATGGTTCCTTCTAAGGCGGGGCCCTAGCAATCATGGCATGATTCGGCCGGAGGCAGCATGGCAGAGATGGATTGGGCGACACAAGGGGAACAGTCCAGGGCTGAATTGGAACCCTTGCGTTTCTTGCTTGGGCGATGGGCGGGAGCCGGTGTGTGTCACGGGGAGTCTGTGCGAGGGGAGCTCGATGTCGCTGGGATATTGGATGGGTCTTGGATTCAGGCGAAAGAGCGCTTGTGGAATGACGCTGGCGCAGAAGTGCACGCGGATGTGACCTTCTATCGATTTGATGTAGAGGGAGAGTCTCTACAAGCCCTTCAGTTGTTTGAGCATGGCCACATGATTCTGCAGCCAGTGGAGCTCTCAGATGTTGGGTTTCGATGGATCACCGGGCCTGGCGGGCCTCAGGTTGTTTTTTTAAACCACGAAGACAGCATTTCATATGCGGTAAACCTGCCTGGAGAAGCAGCGGCTGCAGTAGAAATGACCTACAAGCGGACATGATCGATCTTCTACGCAGCGCGTTGCCTGCCCACAACGACCCCGCTCTTGCAGAAGCTGCACGCCGCCCTTGGATAGTGGACCAGGCAAAGGCCGGGCTTGCTGAGGCGCGTCGAGTACCCAAGTACGCCACGCTCAACCTCTCCCGTTGGTTTCGAAAGAACCGGAAGCTGGGAAGTCGAGACCGGCCGATAGTCTCGGACATTGTCCATGGGGTGATCCGGCACGAAGCTTTTTTACTCCGCTCGGGAGCGCGCTCGGTAGATGACTTGTTCGCCATGTGGGCTGCGATGATTGAGGGCGATCACTTTCTGTCTGTGGAGGCTGCGAGTCCGGCTGAGGATTTGGCCACTGCACTCAATGTGCCTGGCGCAGTGGCCAACGAGTGGCTGGATGTTTTGGGAATCGAAGAAGCCGCTGCATTCTCCCAAGCACTGAACCAACGCCCGGCCATGCATATTCGGGCCAATTTATTGAAGACCACCCGCCTTCAGTTGGCCGACCTATTGAAGGAGGAGGGGGTGAATACCACCGAGATTCCAGCGGTCGATACAGGACTTGAAGTGGTGGGGCGTGCGAACCTGACTCAGACCGAGGCATTCAAGGAGGGCTTGTTTGAGGTTCAGGATGCATCGAGTCAGATGCTGTGTGCAGCGCTGCCGATTGTTCCCGGAATGCGGGTGTTGGATTTGTGCGCCGGTGCGGGTGGAAAGAGTCTTGCCGTGGCGGCTTTGGGTGGGCGGGTCACCGCGACCGATATTCGTTCCTCAGCCCTGGATGAGTTGGAAAAGCGGGCTGAACGAGCGGGAGCTGAGATAGCGATTGAAGAGCCTGAGCCCGCACCGATTGTGTTGGTCGATGCGCCGTGTTCGGGGTCGGGTCGCATGCGGCGGAATCCAGCGCTGAGGTGGGGCCTCACCGATGGCGACCACCTTGATACCCAAAAAAGCCTGATAGTAGCCGCTGCTGAGCTCGTGGCGCCGGGTGGTTTGTTGGCCTATGCCACCTGCTCCTTGTTTCGCAGCGAAAATGACCACAGAGTCCCCGACGGCTGGGAAGTGGAGGCCGAGCAGACCCTTTGGCCCCACAGAGATGGGACAGATGGATTCTTCTGGCGGTTTATGCGCCGGGCTCGGTAGGGACAGGGTCCGTATCGGTGGTTCCGGTGTCGGTATCGGTATCGGTCGTTCCGGTGTCCGTATCGGTCGTTCCAGTATCGGTCGTTCCAGTATCGGTCGTTCCAGTATCGGTCGTTCCAGTATCGGTCGTTCCAGTATCCGTGGTTCCAGTATCCGTATCGGTGGTTCCGGTGTCGGTGGTTCCGGTGTCGGTGTCCCCCGTATCGCTGCCCATGGTTCCAGTGTCTTCTTCTTCTTCTTCTTCTTCTTCTTCTGGCTCGGTTCCCGGTTCCCACACGATCTCATCCAGCTCCTTGCTGAGAATCACTGATCCGGTTTCGATGTCCGTGTGGAGTTCTTTCACCAGTCCGATGCCACTGGCATAGTAGAAATCCGCTTGGGCTGGGTAGTCACGGGTAAAGAATCCGGTGCTTGTCAGCTCCATGGTGTAGGTCGCGCTGATGTGCCAAGCTGCATCGTAGACGACGCCGCCGACCTCTATATCGGTTGATCCGTGGTCGGTGTAGGTACCGCTTACCGGTATGGACATGAGAGAGAGGCCATCAGAGCCTGCTGGGTACTCCATATCGTATGAAAAATCCCAGGAAATACCGGTGCCCAAGGCTTCTACCTCTGGCAGGTAGGTCCGGGATGCGGAGTGGCCGACCTCGGTCTCTCCGAGCACATAGGCATCGTAAGAGATGTCGTGGGACCAGCCATGAGATGTCATGGCGTGAATTTCATCCATTCCACACCCAACATAGGTCTCCCCAGACCAGATGACTTCACCGCCTTGAATCATTGTCTCTGAGCGGGCGTAGACCGTATTGCGATCGTCACCCCAGTCGGCCCGCGTACCGGCCGAGCTCTCTGTGGAGATGGCTTCGGTATCGATGAATTTGGCTGTGTAGGTCTTGGTCCACCCGTCGAGATCGATGGGGTCGTAGGGGTGGGCACAGAGGGTGTAGTCTGGGCCCGGCCCATCGTCGGCATCTGCGTCGGCATCTGCGTCTGCGTCTGCGTCGGCGTCGGCATCGGCATCGGCGTCGGCATCGGCATCGGCGTCGGCATCGGCAT
>CAWVVG010000050.1:0-13548 GCA_963932775.1 uncultured bacterium | reverse complement strand
TGAACAAGGTGATCCGTTCAATGCGGGAGGGAGCAACCACAGCCACCCGCTGGCCGAAACCCACAGGCAGGTACCGGTCCATAAGGCGGGCCGTGACATTCTCGACGCCATTGGTGAACTGAATTCGTGTCTGTGGCCGGATGGGGGTCAGAGCGTCAAAAATCGGCTTGACCCGTGTGCTCTCCGGCGGCGCACTGTTGATCGTCTCAATCTTGATCAGTGCGAAATATCGCTCGCCCTCTTTCGGTGCGCGAATTTGCCCGCCAACCAAGTCACCAGTCCTTAGATTGAATCGGCGAATCTGAGAAGGCGAAACATAAACGTCGTCTGGCCCTGGCATGTAGTTGCACTCTTGGGAGCGCAAAAAACCAAACCCATCTGGAAGGATCTCCAAGACCCCTCCGCCACTGGCCGACCGAGCCGAGCTGCCGTGATGACGGACGAGCTCAAAGATCAGTTCCTGTTTCTTGAGGTTGGCAGCGTTGTCGATACCAATATCGTGCGCAGCCTCAACGAGTTCGCTGATCGACTTCAGGCGCAGGTTTGAGATGTCAATGGACATATTTCAGGGGAGTCGGAGTGGAGAGAAGTTCCGGACGAACGCCCGGTTGAAGAAACCAATGCTAACGACAACGGTACGCCCTGTCTCGGGACCTATGGGAATTCTGCATACCCGAGTAATTATGGGATCCATCTTTCCCATTTTGGAGCCAAGTTCACAATATTATAAGTAGTTGTTTTTACAGAATGTAATTCATGAAAATGGTATCTTTCGGCATCCTTAGTCTGCCCTATTGATAACTTAGCCGGAAATGAGGATCCCATCTTGGTTTTCCACAATCGCTGTACGCCTCTATTTTTCAAAGTTGGCACGCGATGTGCAATAGAGTCTGGCGGCTTCGGGAATCCGAGGTTGCACCGAGAAATCGGTATGGACGATCCGCCTTGTGTGGTGACTTCAACTGTTCTTTGACGTCATAAACCTCAAGAAGGTCGGCGGTTCCGCAACGGAGCCCAACCCCCGCCCAAGTCGCGTTTCGACGCGAATCGGTCGGACAAGGGATCCAGCTATCTATCGGTCAAACAGCTTCGGCTGGGCGACAACACCCATTTGGATGCAAGTTCACTTGGATGCATAGGTGGTTTGTCTTTGGTGAGACGAAATGTGAGTCGAGATCACTTCGGTGTGAACGACGAGTTTTTGGCCTCGCAAGCGATTTCAGGCATTTGTGCCCGAGATTTGGAGACACGTGAAACCAACGCCACTTCTTCCTGAGATGGCCTCTGAAGCATGCTCCTTTTGCAATCAGGATTCCAACGGAATCGGAAAGCGAAAGGGAAAAAATGCACGAGAGGCCGGCTCGGACAACTCAATGGCAGGCTGGCGTAAGTCGGCAGGCCGGCGGCTCGGGTGGAAACACCGGGGGCGCTGCAGAATCCATTTTCGAATGGAGGACGCTGGGGTGGGCAAGCTTAGCGCTTGTCATGCGATCACTTCGGTGAGAGCAACATCCAGGGCGCGATCACTTTGGTGAGCGTGGCCCAGAGCAATACCGCTACGGCGGAGGCGCTCCGGAGTTGTCCAGATGAGCAGTTGGGAAGAAGGGAGCACCTTGAAGAGGAACCAAGCCCAAGAGAGCATCGGGCCGAACATTGGTGGCAACACCAGCGGGAGGCAACGGACTCGACGATGGAGCAAAGCCTTGAGACTGAAGGAAGGCCCGCTGGAAACGGCGGGAGGACCCAACAGTGAGAAGGAAAATGGGTCGCGGAGACGCGGCGCTGCTATCGGCGAGGGAAAAGCTTTGAAGGGTATGAGGTGCGAGCTCGGGGAGTTCGCGGAGGACCAACGGTCGTGGCAACACGGCAGAAGGGAGGCCGCAAACGAAACAGCTCGAACCCCATGACTGGCTGCAGGGTGAAATAAACCTGCAGAGCAGCTTGCGGAGCAAACCGTCATAGCCGGGAGGAACGGCAGAGACGGAAGGTGTCCGACGCTTGGCAGCGTTGGGCCGAAGGTGGCTCTCCCTCGGGAGAAAGACTGGGACCGGACGCAAGCAGTTTATGTCAGTGGAGGGGTGTTCTTTGGAAATCCACATGAGAGTAAGTTCGGACGGACAATTCGCCTGGCAGCGGGACCGCAAGGTCACAATGCGAGGAGAAGCAAACGGACGAACCGCACGAACCGGGCCGCATCGTTGAAGATGAGGCGAAGGATTGAGGGCCGCGCAACCATGGGAAACCGTGTAGCGGCTTCATGACCGGGAAAGCCTCGAAGGTCGGGTGTACAGCACCCAAGACCAAGGAGGCATGCAGGAAAGGCCAACAGACCTGCACCTAGGAGTGAAGATGCCAGTTCGAAAAATACTTCGGTATTCGACGAAAGGGCTACGACCTTGAGATCCCCGCTAACACCAAGAACGGTCGACAGACTCCCACCCGTGGGGGCCCTGCCAACCTGGTTTGCAAGCGTAAAACTCTGAAGTGGATCCCAGTGGATTCTCGTTAGCCGCCTTCACCCTGTCGACCGAAAGGTCGGCGGGGTGACGCGCTTTTCTGGTGGGGACCAAAAAGCGTGGGAACGTCGACCGGTGCAGGGAAACGTTCCACAAAAAACGCCGGCCAATTGGCCGGCGTTTTCATTGGATCACCCTGTGACCTCAGTTCATGAAGTACCGAGGAGGAATCCAAGCGAAGGTGGATTCTCCACTTACCTTGGTGTTCATCACCTTCTTCGCCCCCTCGACGACATCGTTCTTGTTGAGGATGGTCGCATCTTCAAGAATCAAAGACTGTGCAATGCCTGGAATGTTCTTTTGACCGAGTGCCACCGTGGGCAAGCCAGGAAATTTCTCGACCACTGGTCCTTGAATAGACCGAACCAATCCAGCAAAGGCGCGATCTTCAGCAGCCACAACCAACCGACCGGTTTTCTCTACACTGGCCATCACGGAGTCCAGATCCGGTGGGACCAAGGTCCGTAGGTCGATCACTTCTGCGCTCACGCCCTCAGCTGCCAATTCCTCAGCGGCCTCCAAGCTCGTATAGACTGCCCGACCCCAGGATACGATGGTGACATCAGTCCCCTCACGACGGATGGCAGCCTTGCTAAAGGGCACACGCACATCGTTCGGGATGCTTGGAATTCCACCCCGCATCACATCTTTTCGAAGTGCTGCAATCTCGTCTTTGTCCGTAGGTTCGCCGGGGAACGCTGGACCCAAAGTCTGGCGGTACATCCACTTGGGCTCGAGAACCAGAACCGGTCCCCCATATTCCGCGGCAGTCTTAAGCAATCCAAAGGCATCAAAGCTGGTCGATGGCATCAAAATGACGAGCCCTGGAATGGCCGCGAAGAAGCCTTCGAGGCTCATCGAGTGGTACACCGCACCACCGCCAAAGGGATCGACCGGCGTACGCATGATGGTCCGGAAGTTGGCGTTGCCATTGGTACACCAGTACAAGTTGCCCATGTGGACAAACCAGTGGAATGCATTCAACGAGTAGTCTCCGAACTGAATCTCGGGAAGCACGATGAGGTCCTTGTGTAGTCCCGCCCCACACGCTGTTCCCACAATCATAGGCTCATTCAGAGGCGCATCGATGATGCGATCGGGGTGGGCCTTTTTGAGGCCAGCGGTGGCCTGCATTACGCCGCCCAAGCGTCCCACATCTTGACCCCAGATGACACCGTTGCTCTCCACAATGATCTGATCGAGGGCTGCACGGATGGCTCCGGCGTAAGTGATATTGGTCGTCCCCTCGCCAGGGCATTCTTCGACGTCGGGAAACGGGGCGATGAGGTTCTCGTAGATGCTCTCTGGAGGCGGGTCGGGCTCGGAACGAACCTGATCGAGGAACCCCTTGATCCGCCCGTCCTCAGCAGACATCAGACTTCCGAGCTCGTGATGGGCGAAGAAGTCTCTGCCGCTGCCCTCGGTGCGTCGCATGATGTTTTCATTTTCGAGAACGCCCTGTTTTACCAAGGCCTCACCGAAGCGAAGCAACGGATCGTCTTGACCCAAGTCAAATGTGACATCCGCAGCGGAGCTGTGACCATTGAAGCGTGGCAACGAGTGCACATGCATCACCACTGGCTTTTGAGCATCCCGAATGTACAGGAATGCCTCGTACATGGTCTTGTACACATCCCAGAAATCCCGACCATCACATGTGAAGTGCCGTATACCAAAGGCTTCTGCATATGCCTTAAAGTCCTTGATGCCTCGGCCCTCTTCGGGACTCGTCGAGATGGCAATTCCATTGTCGGTGACCATCAGCATGGTCGGAAGATCCCAAACACTGCAGGCATTCATGGCGTCATGGAGGTCGCCCTCGGCGCTGGTTCCGTCACCGATGATCCCGATGGTGATCCCATCAGCGATGCCCTTCACTTTGAACCCCATCGCGTACCCAGCGGCCTTGCCCAGCTGCATGCCAACGGGCGACTGTACGGGCAAAATACCGATATCGTCCATCACCAAGTGATAGACCATCTGACGGCCACGACTCATGGTGTCCGTGTCTTTCGAGAACTGTTGGCGGAGCACGTCGAGTGAGAAGTTTTCCCGACCATTGAGCTCGCACCACATGGAGCACAATGCACCAGAACGGTAGTGCGGAATCATTCCGAAGTGGTTCACATCATCGACGACCTTGGAGAGTGCCAGCGCGGTCGCGGTGCCATGAATCTCCTCACCCGGACCCCAGATTGCGAACTTCACTTCGCCTCGATTCACCAATCGAACAATGTGCTCCTCGAGGGCCCGAGATCGCACCCCAACCTGGTACGCTGTGCGCAACTCCTCAGGAGTTGCTTCAGGAACAGAATCCACCACTAGCTTCGGCTTGCTCATCAACTCCCTCCGTTGCGGACTAGCCGGCCCATGGTGAACACTCAGAGGTGCTCATCCTTAAGATACCCGTCCCGCTGCCCTCCCCTAACAACAGCGGGCGATCCACGCGACGGTTCGTTCACTGTATGCTGGAGGTCGCCAAGACCCTGGGAACATCATTATGAATGCATTTACCCGATCCCGACGCCTTATTTGGGTATGGGCTGGTGTGTCCGCCGCCACCACACTGTACTGGCAGCTCACCCAAGGCGGGGTCGGGATCATCGACGCAATGGTGGCCCCAGATCTCTGGATATCAGCCCTTTTGGGGCTAATTATCGCCTGCATTTTTAGCCCTATGCTCTCCTCAGCCTGGATGCGCTGGTACTGGGGTGCGCTCCTTGGCGTACCCGTAGGCTTCTTGGTTTTGACGTGCTTTTTCATCGCGAAACCTCACTCCTGGCAAGCCACTCGATTGGATGCGTGGAAGTCTGCAGGCCTGTTCGTCGCGGTCTACCCTTGGGTGATTGTGCCCGCGTGTTTGTTCGCGGGAGCCCTCGGTGCTCAGTTGATCCAACGAGATGAGGCCCCGACCGGTTAGGTCTTCTCCATGCTTGATGGACCTGTTGTCTTGTGCATCTTGGACGGCGTCGGCTGGGGCCGACGCGATGACGGCGATGCTGTGGCTATGGCCGATACGCCACACCTCGACGCCTTGTGCCGAACCGCCCCATGGACATTGCTCGCGGCCCACGGGACTGCCGTCGGAATGCCTTCAGATGAGGACATGGGAAACTCCGAGGTAGGGCATTGCGCCATGGGTGCGGGCCGAATTTTTGATCAAGGTGCCACGCTCGTCCGCAACGCAATCGCCTCGGGAGACATCTGGAAGTCGGGTGCATGGGCCGAAGCTACCCAGGGAAACACCCTCCACCTCATCGGCCTGGTGAGCGACGGCAACGTCCACAGCCACATCGATCATCTAAGGGCAATGATTCAGCGAGCCGCAGCGGACGGAGTAAAGCGCCTTCGGGTCCACATCCTCACCGACGGCCGAGATGTCAGTCCACGATCCGCCCTTACATGGGTCCAGCCACTTGAGGCGCTCTTGAGCGAGATGCCGGGTGACTACGCGATTGGCTCTGGTGGGGGCCGGATGTACATCACTATGGACCGCTACGAAGCCGACTGGCCAATGGTAGAGCGAGGTTGGAAGACCCATGTCCTGGGAGAAGGTCGCCGCTTCGACACAGCCACTGATGCAATTCAGACCCTCTATACTGAAAATCCAGACACGAATGATCAGAACCTGCCGGCCTTCTTGGTGGGAGACTACGGCGGCATGGAGGATGGTGACTCGACCGTGTTGTTTAACTTTCGGGGGGATCGGGCCATTGAAATCTGCCAAGCCTTCGACTTGGTAGATTTCCCTCACTTTGATCGCGGCAGAAACCCACGTGTGTTCTTCGCAGGCATGATGCAGTACGACGGAGACCTTCAAGTCCCGCGGAGCTTCCTGGTCGCACCACCGGCAATCAAGAACACAGTAGGAGAACAGCTGGAGCTGGCCGGTGTGCGCAGTCTTGCAATCTCCGAGACCCAAAAGTTCGGCCACGTGACCTACTTCTTCAATGGAAACCGAAGCGAACGTCGCCCGACGGAAACTTGGGAGGAAATTCCATCCCTTCAGGTCCCCTTCGACCAAGCACCAACCATGTGCGCCGAGTCAATCACGGACCGCGCAGTCGTTGCGATACGGTCCGGAGAATTCGACCACATCCGTCTAAATCTCGCGAACGGTGACATGGTCGGCCACACCGGGGTTCTCGAGGCAACGATTCAAGCGGTGTCATGTGTTGATGCTGCCGTGGGTCAGTTGATGGAGGCCGTGGAGGCCGTGGGTGGGGCCCTGCTGGTGACGGCCGACCACGGAAATGCCGACCAAATGTTCGGTATCCAAAAGTCGACCGGCGAATATACGGGTCAGCCCCATACCAGCCACTCCTTGAATCCGGTTCCTTTCTGGGTCTACGCACCCGGTCAGCCCATCAAGCTCTCTGTACCCTCTGGGCCCAACGTGTCGGGCAGCATTGCCCAAGTGGGCGGCTCCCTTCTGTACTTGTTCGATATTCCTCTGCCCCATGACTATTTGCCATCGCTCTTGGAGCGCTGAGGCCCACATGACACCCGTAGATATGCGCTCTGATACCGTCACCCGACCCACCGATGCCATGTGGGACGCCATGCGATCCTCCGAACTCGGAGACGATGTGCTCGGTGATGATCCAACAGTGCAACGCCTCGAAGCACTGACTGCGGAAATGCTCGGAAAGGATGCCGCACTGTTCACCCCAAGCGGGACCATGGCCAACCAAATCGCCATTCGTCTCCACACCCAGCCCGGCGATGCAGTGCTGATGGAGGCTGGAGCGCACCCGTTCAACTACGAAGGTGCAGCAGCCGCAATGATCTCGAGTGTACAGATTCGTCCAATCCCTGGAAACGATGGGATCCTCGATCACAAGACACTGGCGACCCACTTCAGACCACCAGACCCCCATGTTGCTCCTGTGAGCCTCGTATGTGTTGAGGACACAGCCAACCGAGCTGGTGGAATCCCGTACCCCATCGAGAGCCTCAAAGCGGTGGCCACACTCAGCCACCAGCGAGGTGCAGCTACCCACATGGACGGCGCTCGACTGTTCAACGCCGTCGTCGCCACAGGCATCGATGCGAAGCGGAGAACGGAGGGCTACGACACGGTGTCCATCTGCCTATCTAAAGGGCTCGGGGCACCCGTCGGCAGCCTTCTCGTCGGTCCAGAGGCCCTCATTCATCGCGGTCGATGGATTCGGAAGGCTCTTGGAGGAGGCATGCGCCAGGCTGGACTGTTGGCCGGTGCTGGAGTCTATGCCCTCAACCACAACATCGAGCGCTTAGCCGAGGACCATCGCCGGGCAAATGACCTGGCTGAGGGTCTTGCTCGCCATGGATTCGCGGTCGCGTCGCCACCGAGCAATATGCTGTATGTGGATGTGCAAAATGGACCCGAGGCTCAAGATGCACTCGATGCACTCGGCGTTCGGTGTCTGGCGGTCTCAGACTCCACCCTGCGCCTGGTCACCCACCTGGATGTAGACGACGCGGGTATTGCACGGGCGATAGCGGCCTTCGGCAGCCTTAAAGATCAACGACCCGAAGCCTAGGAGGCCACAGCATTGCCAGGTGAGCGAACCCTGGCCCACCATGCCAGCACACCGTTCCGATACCGCAGATAGTCCGCGGGAAGAACCAGCACAGGGTACAGAGCGAGGGATGCGGCCGTGAAGTTGGGCACATTCATCAGCAACAGAATGCCCAAGTGAAACCCCAACCCAGCCAGAAGAAGCCAGGGTCGAACTCGCTTGAAACACCACAGCACTGGAAAGCCCGCCTCAAAAACAAGGGTGACCCAGCTCATGGGAATCATCAGCCAACCCACATCCGAGATCAACACCCCGAGAGGCATGTCACCAAAATTTCGGTGGACCATATCGTACATGAGCGGAAGCCCTTCCCACCATGTTGGCTCATTGGCGAGCTTCTCCCAGCCAGTCTGCGCATACAGCCCAAAATATGTAATCAAGGCACAATATCGACCCACTGGCATGCCGGTTGATTTTCCATCGGCCGAACCTGGGGCAACCATCAGGCAGATCCCCTGCCAGAACATCAGACGGTCGTAGCCTTTGAAGTTCATTCCCTCGGTAAAATTCAGCATCATGTGTGCAAGGAGCGCCACACCGATCATCGGCCTTACCCACTTGCCCTTTGCCACCAGTAAAATGGAACCAATCAGAATCCCATAGGTGACCCAACCACCCAGTGGCGAGAAGTAGTAATAATCAGTGACCGGGATGTATGACCGCAGAACTGTGGCACCTGCATCGGTGTACCGTTCCTCAAAATAAAGCCCACGCTGCAGCCACGTCACCAACATGGCTCCTACCCACAGCACGCGGGCGAGACCCCACCCCTCGTGACGTTCGGAGGCGAGAAAACGGTCAATCACAGGCGCACCCCCTTCGGTCCGGGGCTGACGTTACCGCATGAAATACCCCCCAATTCCTTCTGAGAATACTTTCGACGCGGCTGCTCTCGCTGCCCAAGCGTAGCCTTCCATCTGTGCAACACCATTCGCACAGCTTTGGCGCCCGACTTGTCACATGCGAGTTCCAGGAACTTCACCTGTACATTCGGCCGGCCATATGCCGAGGGGCGCTCCCAACGGTAGCCGCTCTCCCAGCGAGCCGGGTACCACTCAGCCATGGGAAGGTGGGTCCATTCAGACATCAGTTGAGTGTCCTCCTCGAAGAACACTCCCTGAAACTCTGGTACCGAATGGTATGTGCTCAAACCGGTAAACATCTTCCATCGGGCGAACCAGAATACGTTCTGACCCACAAGCTTACTCGGTCGCCATTCCTTAGCGAAGTCCCGGTACTGAACAAAACATGCAGTGTGGTAGCCCGCAAAAGCGAGCAAAAACACAATAGCCAGCGCCTGTTTAGTTTTGCCTACCATGGATAAAGATTTAATCCATCATGGCAAAGCCGTCATCGACCACGAGAAGACTCGAGCCACCGGACATCACTCTTTTTATCGCTGGACCTGGCGGACCGCAGAGCCCTACCAGTTCAGAGCGATCAATCACAGTCGGTGACGCCACCATAAGTCACACGAACCAGGTCTCCTTCAGAGGGCACACCCTCGTCGAAGATGACCGTGTTGTCCGCGGCATCAAAGTGCCAGCCGGTCAAGTGCTCTGTACCGTTGACGTACACATGGATGGTGGACTCAACCGCTGTCTCAGCCAACTCGTAGGCGGCCATCTGCACACTCGCAGCGGCCAGCATGGAGAGGTTGGAAGGCGTGGCCCAGTCGGAGCAAATCGAGAGGAAAACACCATCCGTTGCAGTCACAGCTTGGTAGTAGCCCTCTCCCGGGTCAGCCGTAGCACAGCCGCCAGGATAGTCGCCGACGATGGCCGAGAACTTCACGTTCGCAGCACTGCCCTTCTTGGCGATGACTTTGTCGACGTACCAGTTCCAGGCACCGCTGGATTGCTCAACCTCATCGGACACCATGATGATGTGCAGCATCGCACCGGAACGCATGAAGCCGTAGTTGCACTCGCCAGGGTCCGTCTTGTCGATGGCCTCAGAAGTCACCGTCAATCCAGCCTCGGTCCACCAACCGCCCCCATCGCTCACTGCGCTGGCGAAGCGTGTTGTGTAATCGGTGGCCAAGGGGCGAAGAACACCACCCGTGTTGTTGCAACCACTGTCAGCGTTCGCGACGATGATCTGCCAGTCGGTAGAGTAAGTGTTCAATTCACTGATGAACGTCGAAAAGTTGCCGGCCAAGCGTGCCTGGTCGTCCCCCATCGAGCCACTCTGGTCCACATAAAAAACAATGTCAGATGGTGGGTTGGCTGGCACTTCCCATTCTTCGTCGTAGAAGTTGGTGAGCTCCCCTGTTCCGTACTGCTGTCCCTCACGGGCGCCCAGCGGCTCGCTCGAGAACACTGTGATGGAGCTCTCAACCTCCCCCTCATCGGTTGGCTCAAAGTCCAGGTATACGCTGACCGACTCATCGGGCTCAAGGGTGAGCGGAAGGTCAAGTGTGGAATCCATGGAGAAGGAGTCACCGGCGTGCATCACCTCATAGATCTCCAACGCGTCGGTTCCCACATTGGTCAACTCGACTTCGTTCGACTTTTCACAGCCCACAAAAGTATCGCCCATGTCCAATGGATCTGGGCTGATTTGAAGCTCGGCGATGGCACCAAACCCCATCAACTCGACGGTCGCTTCTGAGCCGCGCTCGTCGTTGCTGGTCACGATGGCCTGGGCAGACTGCGCGTTTGCGCCCATGGGATTGAAGGCCACATCCACGCTGATGCTCTCACCAACTGGAAGCCGCAGCCCTTCGACATCGGTCAAGATGGTAAAGCTCGCTGCATCAGACTCAATGCGGATGTCCTCGATCTCAAGAGCTTCTTCGCCCACGCTCTTGATTGAAAAGGTCTGAATCTCCTCCTCACCCTCTCTGAGGGTCCCGTACTCCAAATAATCTGGGTTCACATCGATCGCGGGTCCGCGAACTCCGTCGGTCCCGGTGATGGATTGAAATTTCTGCTCGCTGCAACTGAGGGCAAGCATGGAAAGAAGGAGTGTGGCGCGCGACATATTGACTCCGATGAGATCTAAATTTTCTACCCGAACGCTTACACCTAAAGCAAGTTTCGTGCCGAAGAATTACCGACTGCATGTCAAGCGTTTAGGGGCTTGGGCCCACCCCAGACAAGCATCCCCCCTCGGAACTGAGACATTTTTGCCGCACTACCGAGGGATCCAAATGTCCCAAACGGGACATGCATGCCCCGCTCAGCTCAAGAGATCCGCTACGGCTTCCCGCTCTGAGACAAGCTCAGCGACGGTGGCCTGGATTTTATTGGCCGCGTAATCATTGTGCTCGATGCCCTGAACAACGGTCGCTGTGCCGTCCTTGACCGTCACAGGGAACGAGAAAATTAGCCCTTCTGGGATGCCGTACTCTCCGTTGGACCACAAAGCCATCGAAGTGTGCTCACCAGCGGGTGTACCTTGCCACCAGCTCCGCATATGGTCCACGGCTGCAGATGCTGCAGATGCGGCACTCGAAGCCCCACGGGCCGTGATGATGGCCTTGCCTCGGGTCGAGACCGTCTGCATAAAGTCGCCTTGTCCCCAGTCCTCGCCCACTTGCTCCAACACATCGCTACCATCGGCTGATGCATGGTAAAAGTCTGGGAACATGGTGTTGGAGTGGTTGCCCCAGATGGCCAGGTTCTTCACTTGACCTGCGGTGACACCAAGCTTCTTCGCAATCTGCGCCTTGCCACGATTCTCATCGAGCCGAGTCATGGCGTGGAACTGCGTGTTGGGAATGTTCGGTGCAGAGTGACATGCGATCAAGGCATTGGTGTTGCAGGGATTGCCCACAACCAACACCTTCACGGTCCCCTTTGCATTGTCGTTCAGCGCCTTGCCTTGACCGGTAAAGATCGGTCCATTGACCTTGATGAGGTCCGCACGATCCATGTCCTTGCTGCGAGGACGAGAGCCTACGAGGAAGGCAGCGTCCACATCCTTGAATGCAACGCCCGGAGCGTCCGAGGTCTCAATGCCGTACACAAGCGGGAAGGCCGCATCTTGCAGCTCCATTACCACGCCCTGAAGCGCACCCATTCCAGGCGGAATCTCAAGCAACTGCAGAATGATCGGCTGATCACTGCCAAAGCAATTTCCAGACGCGAGCCGGAACAAGAGTGCGTAGCCGATGTTTCCAGCAGCACCAGTGACCGCAACGCGGATCGGATCTTTCATGACATCTCCCTATTTATAGCCAAACTGAGCTTCGTGGAAATCGCCGGTTTCAATCCATTTTTGGATGACCCGGTCCAACACTTCACTGGTGACCATCTCGGTGCCCCATTTTTCGGCATTCCCTTCGATACTCTCGAGCACCTGTCCGCGCACAAAGTCAGGGATGTTCGCCACCCGTGCCCAGGCCTCCGGTTCCCAGTTCATTTTCTTGCCTTCACGTTCCATATAGGCTTCGCTCACTTCGCCCCACATGTCGTACTTGGCCTTCATGATTTCGGGAGTAATCACCCGCCCGAGATCCTTCTTGACTGCGGTCCACTCGACCCGCCACTTGGTCATCTCGCGGCAAAAATCAGGAATGTCCTCCAACTCTGCTTCCGCCTCAGCGGTCCACTCGAACTGGTGTTTTGCTGTTTCCTCAGCGAGAGGGTGGCCATAGCCAAGCTGTTTACCCAAGCGCTGCATGAACGCCTCTGAGATGGCAGTCATACTCTTTTCCTTGGCCCGCTCCTCGGCAACTCCGCGGACAAGCTCCTCAGCCCGTTCACCATCAAACTTACCGGCTTCCTCCATCCGCGCTGTGGCCTCGTCGACCTTAATCTGACCTCCTTCAGTCCACTCGGGCGTCGCTTCAACGGGCTCGCTGAACATCCCGTGGGCCGGGCACTCGGCGGGAGGCACTGCGCCAGCTTTCGGGGCGGTAGCATGAGCATCGCCCGTCATTCCTGAGGCTGGACATTCCGCCGGAGGCACTGCGCCAGCCTTCGGGGCGGTAGCATGAGCATCGCCCATCATTCCTGAAGCTGGACATTCCGCCGGAGGCACTGCGCCAGCCTTCGGGGCGGTAGCATGTGCATCGCCCATCATTCCTGAAGCTGGACATGCAGCGGGAGCCACGGCACCAGCCTCCGGGGCGGTGGCATGAGAGTCGCCGGTCATTCCCGAAGCAGGGCATTCCGCGGGAGGTGCATCTCCCTTGTTCACTTTTGCGTGAGTGCCATCTGAGGGCATGCCAGAAGCTGGACAAGCCTTTGCGGAATCAGCGCCGTCCTCAGCAGCAGACAAGACCTGCTCTGCTGCCACCTCAGCGGCTGCCACCTCAGCGGCATTTTGAGCCGCCTGGTACCCGGGAAGCTGGCCAATCTTGTCCTTGATTTGCTCGGCCGCCGACTCGCCCGAAGAATAACTTCCGAGCATCTCGGCCATCATCCGGCGTCCCGCAGCGATGCCAGCCTCGCACAACTCGAGCGCGATAAAATCCTCACCCGAACTTTGTACAAACTGCTCCACACGGTCTCGTGTCA
>CAWVVG010000049.1:0-13571 GCA_963932775.1 uncultured bacterium | reverse complement strand
AGCGAAAACCATCCAAACAAAGGAATCTTGCAAGGACGTAAAATTCAAGGTCAAAGTCAAGGGCGGAAAAGCCAGCATTACGGCCATACCGATTCGTTGACGCCAGTGATTCAGCCATCTACATTGACCATAGGGAGCGGCCACACATGATCCTCGAACGCAGAGACTGGGTGTTGTGGATGATCAGTTCCATCGTATGGCGAATCCCAGGCAGGGATTCCATAAAGATGGCTGGGTTCTCTCATACTGAAGCTGGGTCGGGCTTGGACATGCTGATGGCTGTAGAGGAGACCCCCCGCCGCGACATGCGGGCCAAGTATTTTCGGCATGCGCTCGACGAGCTGAAGCATGCCGGCCTGTTTCGGAAACGGGCCCTGGCACTGGCGACCAAGCCAAAGGGCCGGGCACAAGCGATGCTTGATGACTCCAGCTTCATTCAGGAGCACGGCATCAATGACTCCGACTCCCTCTTCTCCAAGCTCGGAGAGTTGGAGTTCCTTGCCTTTGTATGGATCGCAGAGAGACGCGGCGCCCAGCAGTTCGACGTGTACTCAGACCTGATGAAAGACGATGCCGACTCGTGCACTATGTTCGCAGAGATTGCCGGTGACGAGCGCTTTCACATCGCCTACAGCCGGGCTGAACTCGACCGCTACGTATCGGGTGGCGAAGCCAAGGAAGTGAAGGCCGCCATCGGGCGAGTCAAGCGGAGGCGATGGCTTGAAGCATGGCTGCGACTCTCGGTCATAATGGGCGACACCATGTCTAAACTATGGCTTGGACTCCTCTATGTTGTGGTCCTCGGGCCATCATCGATTTTTGCCCGCTTGATCGAGAAACCGAACCGTGGATTCGTGGCCATCAGTGTCCCAGAAGAGGACATCCTTGAACGGGCAAGAATGCAAGCGTGAGTTACGCGACAGCGACCATGTCCACAACCGTTCTCGGAATATCCGCTCAGTACCACGACGCAGCAGCGGCACTTGTTCGAGACGGGGTCGTCATCGCAGCAGCAAGCGAGGAGCGGTTCAGCCGACTCAAGCACGACGCGTCGATTCCGGTCCGCGCGACCCGCTGGTGCTTAGAGCATGCGGGCATCACCATGGACGAAGTGGACCATGTGGTTTTTTACGAGAAGCCACTCAAGAAATTTGAGCGCCTCATCGTCAGCCAAATCTTGCACTTTCCCAAGAGTTTTAAGGCCTTCCAACGCAGCTCGATGCTCTGGTTGACTGACAAACTGTGGGTGCGAAATACTCTGGTCAAGAAGCTGGGCGTGCATCCGGACAAGCTGTTGTGGAGCGAACACCACCTCTCCCATGCAGCGAGTGTCTTTTACGGGTCGGCCCACAAAGAAGCCGCTATCCTCACCGTAGATGGCGTCGGTGAGTGGGCCAGCACGATGCTTTGGAAAGGCGGTCCGGATGGCATCAAGCCTCTGTTCCAGATCGACTTCCCACACTCCATTGGACTGGTCTACTCCGCATTTACCGCCTTCCTCGGCTTCCGAGTAAACAACGGCGAGTACAAGGTGATGGGCATGGCCGCCTACGGTGACCCCATTTTCGAGGAGCAGGTCCGAAAGGTGATCTGGCCCGAAGAAGATGGCTCCTTCTCCGTGGACACGAAGTACCTGAGCTACCACTACAGTGCCACGGACTCGACCACCGAAGCCTTCGAGGAACTGTTTGGAGAGCCAAGATATCCTGGCGAAGATTTTGACCCCACCACACCGGAAGGAAAACGCTTTGCCGACATTGCATCCAGCATTCAGAAGGTGACTGAAGACTGCTTGGTGGGCCTGGCGAACCGATTGCACAGAGAGACTGGACTGGACCATCTGTGTCTGGCGGGCGGGGTTGCTCTAAACTCTGTCGCGAACACCCAGATATTGAACCGCACCCCCTACAAGACACTGTCAATCCACCCGGCTGCAGGCGATGCTGGTGGCGCGATTGGTGCGGCCTTGTGGGCCTGGAATGAGGTCCTTTGCTTGCCGAGAAACGAGGAAATTTCCAAGCCAGGCCTCGGCCGTTCATGGAGCCACGCAGAGGTCTCAGAGATACTCAGTGACCTCAAGATCACTGCCACGGATCTTGGAGAGGAGCTGGCCGCAACGGCCGCCGCCGACATCGCTGATGGCAAGGTCATCGGCTGGGTTCAAGGCGGATTCGAGTGGGGACCAAGGGCACTGGGGCACCGCTCTATTCTCGCCAACCCAAGGGACCCAGACATGCAGGACCGGGTCAACGAGAAGGTTAAATTCCGTGAGCGCTTCCGCCCATTTGCTCCCAGCGTCCAGGCTGGATCCGAGGGCCGCTACTTCGAGATTCCGGAAGGCTCGGAGCAGCCCATCCGATGGATGCTGATGGTGGTTCCGGTCAAAGAAGACCAGCGAGAAGCCATGCCCGCCATCACCCACATCGATGGCACCGCTCGCATCCACGTGGTCGATGAGGCAGCAAACCCACGCTATCATGCGCTTCTCGGTGAGCTCGGCAAGAAGACGGGTCACCCCATCGTGCTGAATACATCGTTCAATTTGAAGGGAGAACCCATCGTTAGTTCTCCGGTTTCCGCCCTGGCCACCTTCATGCGCTGCGGAATCGACGTCCTTTACTTGGACACCTTCCGCATTGACAAATCCGATATGCGCGGACTGGAACGGGTTTCTGACTAGAGGCTGGACGAATCAAGGCGGTCTGCGTACCATGCGTACATCGACCCTGGAGTGTACCGATGCCAACCAAACCAAAGCCCAGCAGCATTTCCATTCGCATGGGGACGGTGGGCCAGCTCTTTAAGATGCTGGGTCGAAGCAAGCGCTGGTGGATGCTGCCCATGGTCGTCATCTTAGTGCTGCTCGGCTTGGCCCTCTCTGGGCTGCAAGCGGTTCAGTATGTAGCACCCTTTATCTACGCGGTATTTTAGGCCAAGCCTCCCTACTCGAAGGCACCAACAGCGGCGGACCATTCCTGATACCAGGAGGACAATGGCTCGTCGGTGGCGGGAAATTGGGGCGGAACCGACATCGAGTCTGCATCGCCCACAGTGAAATTCCACATGCGAGCGATGTTGCCGGCATCACGCCAGTGGATGGCCTCGCTGTAGCTTCCAGACGCGAAGCTACGAAATGGCGAAGCTTCGGTCACCAACCCTGTGTCTCCCCACGAGCCGTCTACGAATGCAAGCTGAGCATAGCGAACCCGATCGACCCCATGTTCTGGGGTCTCGTAGAGAACGGTCTGTCCCCCACTCGAACCATGCTCGCCTGTTCTCACGGAAATGCTGCCAAGGACCGACTCGGCCGCTGCTTTGTCGAATAAGTCATCATCGGTTCGGCCATGTGCACCCAGCGCCAAGAGCCCGTCGTCTGGGTCGAGCGTGAGGCTCCAGTCCCAGTTCTGGCCATCCTCTGAGCTCGACTGATGAATCTCTCTCAACCTCCACACATCGCCGTGCACAAAGCGGACGGATGGGTCACGGCCGGCATCAAACTCCTGGTTCTCGACAAATACCAGGTCACCAAATGAATCGATGTACCCGGTCGAGTACCAGAGATCCGAATCGACCGGGGAGCGGTGGACCTCTACAAACCAACCGTTGTTGTTCACTGCAATGGATGGGTCCCGCCCACCGTCGTAGCGTCCATGGTGCTGCCAGTTCACACTGCCGTCCAGCTCAAGCTCGCCCACCCAGTACCACAAGGCGCTGTGGGACTCAGATTGGTGCACCTCGATGACCTGTCCCAAGTCGTTCATGGCCACCGCAGGCTTCTGCCCCAAGTCCCGCAGGTATGCCCAGCGACTTGATGTGGTCTCAATCCCGGTCAGCCCAACAATGATTCGACCTCGAAGTGCGTTCACCGTGGGCCAATCATCGCCCAACTCCTTGGCCCAAAAAAGGCGCTCCCCAAACTGCTCGATCAACAAAGTGTTGAGGGCCGCAAGACTCCCCTCACTGGTGTGGTCATTGTCGGTCATGTCATCTTTGATATTCAGCAACACATGCAATGGTGCATGGCTGGGGTTCTCCTCAGACCACGACGAGATGACCCCAAGCCAATCCACCAGCCCATCACCGTCCGGGTTGTCCCCCGAATTGTCCACTTCACCACCCGGGCTGTTGTGGCCCACCCTGAATCCGTAGGTACCGTAGTCATCGTCATGAAAATCGAGCTCAATCTGCCGAATCCCGGCATCCAACTGGGTCCGGATGGAGCCCTTTTCATCGCCCGTATAGCTGTTGTGCGTCGACCGAAAGACGGCCTCATCGTACCGCGGGCTCAGGTCCGCATCTGAATCAGCGTCCGCATCTGAATCAGCGTCCGCATCTGAATCAGCGTCCGCATCTGAATCAGCGTCCGCATCTGTGTCGGCATCACCACCGGTCGCAGCCCCTGTGTCACCGCCAGCACTGGTGTCATCCCCGCCCAAGTGAACGACCAACGGGTCTTCACCTCCGGCCTTGTCGCCGCATGAGGCCAAGACCAGCAGAAACAACGAGCGTCTAAAAGACACTGTAAAACCGCTCGACCACGGGCCGAAAATCACCAAACAACAAGGCTGCAACCATGGCGACCAGACCAACCACCACGGGCATCAGCCACCAACGGGTCAGAGGAGCAGAGCCAGTACCATCTTTGTTCATTCCTCCATGATAGCGCGAGTCCAAGTGGCTATCATGGACCGCCGATGCCTCGATTCACAAAGAACTACCTGGATGCCCGCTGCAAGCAGTGCCTGATGCAGCATGCCTATTGCATTTGTGACGGCATTCCGGCTGTAAAAACCCAGATCGAATTTATCGTGGTTCGGCACTGGAAAGAACGAAACAAGCCATCGAACACAGCGCGGCTGGCTGAACTGGCGATGCCCTCCCTGACAGTCGTGGACTATGGCGCCGCCGGTACAACCTGGGATCCCAGAACCCTGTTGGTCCCTCAACCGGCACTGCTGTTTCCAGATACCGGAGGCCCCACCAGCTATGCCACACCAAAAACGGTGATCGTGGTCGATGGTACCTGGCCCCAGGCCCGAAAGCTGGTGAACAAAATACCGGGGCTAAACGGTCTGCCTCGACTCCGAATTCACCCGCCTGCGACCGCTCCCGTACGCATGCGTACACCTCCGATTGCAGACGGAATGTCGACGATTGAGGCCATCGCAGCAGCTCTGGATACCTTGGAAGGTACCGGCACGGGTGACCCGCTTAGGGAACTATTCCACAGAGCGGTTGAGGCCACCATCAGTGCCCGGGGTCGCCCACTTCACCAATAAGGCCACCCCGTTAGCTTGAGGGCATGCCCACTTACCTGCTGGACCCAAGTGTTTGTTTCTTAAACCACGGGAGCTTTGGCTCCACGCCCAAGGAACTGTTGGATTCCCAACAAAGCCTGAGAATGGCCATGGAGCGGGAACCAGTAGACTTCTTGCTCCGTGAGTACCCCGGCCGATGGGAAGCATCGATCGATGCCATCTCTGAGTTTCTCGGATCGGACCGTGAAGGCACCGTGTTCGTACACAACGCCACATCCGGGGTGAATGCGGTCATTTCCTCCCTGGACCTCGGGCCCAGCGATCAGATTCTAACGACCAACCACCGATACGACGCGGTGCGAAACACATTTGAGTACGCAGCCAACCGGAGAGGCATCGAGGTGGTCGAAGCCCACGTCCCCTTCCCCATCGAAGACTCAGGTGTGATCGTCGAGGCGGTCACCCGGGCCATCACTCCCCGCACCAAGCTGCTTGTCATCGACCAAATCTCCTCCCCAACCGCACTGATCTTTCCCGTTGCAGCACTGATCGCTGTGGCCCGAAGCCATGGTATTCCCGTGCTAGTGGATGGTGCCCACGCACCCGGCCAAGTGGATGTAAACCTCCGAGAGATGGCACCGGACTTCTGGGTAGGAAACCTGCACAAATGGATGTGTGCCCCGAAAGGTGCCGCCGTCCTGTATGTGGGCGAGTCCTGGCGCGACCAAATTCATCCCACCACAATCTCTCACGGCTACGGTAAAGGGTTGCACCAAGAATTTTCCTGGACCGGCACCCTCGACCCCACAGCATGGTTCTCCGCAGTGGAGGCCATCGCCCTACACAAGGCCCAAGGCGGGGCACAGTTTCGAGCGGCCCACCACAAACTCGTGCAGACCGGGCGGGCGGTGATAGCCCGCGCTCTTGGAGTGGAGCTGCCCCACCCCGACGACCCTGGGATGTACGGCTCTATGGCCACCATCCCTCTGCCCTGCACAGCCGAAGACATCCCTGCATTGTTCGATGCGGTCCGTCATGAAGATGGCATCGAAGTACCAATCTTGGTGTGGGACCAACGCCCATGGGTTCGCATCTCGGGATTCGCTGGCTACAACCGACCGCAGCAATACGAGCAGCTCGCAGCGGCACTGCGCCGTCGACTCATCTCGAACGAGTGAGGCTCATCACGGGCTCGTGAACCCAACTCAGGTCCCATTTATTGCCCTCTGTTAAGTCGAGCGTCTCGAGCAAGGTCACCTCAAAGCCATCACCGAATTGACCGCAGGCGTCCTTGTATGACACCGAATATGGAGGGCCCTTTCGCTGTTCCTGAGCGTACTCAAAGGTCAACATCAGGGCGGCAGCATCGGGCTGCAGGAGTTCAGCAAGCTTCGAAGCGTAGGCTCCCCACAATTCAGGAGGGAGGGCAACCAATGCAGCGCGGTCGTACCAGGCGTGGATGGGCCCCACCTGGGCCGCAGACAGGCGAAAGAAGTCCCCACACCAAATCTCGATGCCCATCGCAGCACCAATACCCCTGAATATCTCGAAGCCATCCTGCTCCGAGTGCTCTACTTCAAGTTGGTTTTCCTTAAAAAATGAGGCCGCAGCAAGAGAGGACAGCTCCACACCTAGGACCGAGTGACCTCGCTGGTGCAGCCACAGCATGTCGGTAGTCTTGCCACACAGCGGCACCAAAACCCGGGCGGCCGAGTCGGGCACAACGGTCGGCCAATGGGTCTGAAGTTCCTGGTTGACCGTGCCCTGATGAAAGCCAATGCGCCCCTCTCTCCACCGCGCAGCCCATGCCTCGATTTCTACATGCATCACAACCCCCTCGGGCTCAGACAATAACAGAAGGCTGCCGGCCCCGGTGCCCTCAGCGCGCCCTTTTAGCAAATGGCCATGGCCGTTTCTTGGGAGTCAGCACCGGTGTGTTCGCAGGCACACGAAAGGGCTCAACCTCCAGCATCCAGGTCCGCCCCTTTCCGTCGACCCCTGCCACAGCGAGCGTCACACGCAAGAGTTGCTGACTCTCGATCCATCCGTCTACGACCACCGGCACATCCATCTGCGCTGGCCCCAAGTCGGCAGTTTCTCCACCCTGGACCGTCAACTCGGCGGACCTCCACGCCAAATCGGGAACAATCCGAATGGTGTAGTAGCCATCCCCAGCGAGGGTCGCGGTCACATCGGGGGTGGCCCAAGCGGTCAAGGTCAGAAGTATCCAGAGCATCACGCACTACCTTCTAAGAGTGAAACCGGGGTGTTCGCGGTTTTTTCCGTCCCATTGTATCACTCGCCTTTATTCAGCGCGCCCATGCTTGGTCCAGGCTCCGGTCTTGAGAAGCTCCAGATAATCCACAGAACCCTCCAGCGCCGGAGGCTTCTCAACTCCCCGTCCTCCAAGCGAAGACACCGCCCGATGAACGGCCTCCACCAAGGAATCGGGGCCAGTCAAGCCGCTGAACAAGTCCGGTTCTACCCACCCTCTCCGGGCAACATCTTGCGCCAGCGCCCCCATGACCCACGGGTCCCGACCTTCCTCGTCAAACACCCGCAACATGACGGCTTCAGTGGAGCGTGCATCCAAGTGGCCCATCTGCTGCAATACCAGTGCCGCCTGCCACCATGAACGAATCGGCACAACGCGGGGGCCGAGGGCCGCCAGACGATGAACTGGAATCCCGCGCTCTTGCCGTATGAACACCCGCTCCACGGCGGCACTTGGTGCTATTCCCACGGCCGACTCCAGAGCCCGATCAATTTCATCTGGATAGGCCCCTGCCATTTCCATGACCCGAGAGAGTTCCGCCGCGCCCACATGACCCGCAACGACATCCGCATAGAGGGAATAGACCAGGGCGTCGGCCTCTACATCATCACCGAACAAGACTTCCTTGGCTGACTCCTCGGTCCGGGCCCGAGCCGAAAGCAGCGCCGGCAACTTAAAACCGAGCTGGCCTTTGACGGCCCGAAATCGTCCCCGACGAATGTTCCCAACGTTGTCCTTGAGAACCAACTCGTCGAATGGAATTCCGTCCAGCCTCAGCTTCTCCGACAACACCCCACGCATCTGAGTCGGGGAACCCGATACGACCATGACCGATGCCCCAGGTGCCGTTCCAAGCGCACGCAACAGAGCCGCCGCACCTGGCAGCGCCCGTTTCTTGTGGGCAGGCTCTGTTGCCGTACGCACGATGCCCCGGAACGACTGAAAGTCTGTGTCCAGATAGGTCTTGTCCAGATCCCAGCGATAGACTCTCACGGACCCCCCATTTGGGGCCAAACTACTCGGGCCCGGGCCCACCGTCCAGCATTACCGAATCGGACCGCCAAAACGATAGATGGTACTGCCCTCTTCGGCCATGAGCAGCAGCTCTGCCGCAGCCCGCTTCGCAAAACGTCGGTCATTTCGGAGCAACCGTATTCGGCTCCGAAGCACTTCATTTTCAAGCAGGGCCTCGGCGACATTGGTCTGTGTAGCGTACAGGTGCTGCTTGACCTGTGCTCGTTCAATGAAGCCGTCGTCCCCTGCGAAGAATGCACCGACCGCACCCAAGACCAGACTGACCGGAAGAATGTTCCAGACCACACGCCGAATCACCGCATGAAAACCGGTGGACATTCCCACGGACGGGCGCCGGAGACTGGTACTATGTGTTGACATGCCAACTTGTGGTATCGGGTAAGTTGTACGAAGTCTATATAACTATATGAAATCTGTCGGGAAAAATCTCAAACCCTACCGTAATTTACGGGTACCAAAACTGGCGAAAAAGATGGATCGACGCCCATTCACACGGATCTGACCCGATCTCTAAAAATATACCGAACAACCCCCTCAATTCGAATCTACGTAGACACGCGGACGGAGCAATGATCAGCCAAACTCCCTTGGCAGGTCAAGGAGATTCAGTATCTGAGGCTTGAATCTCGGTGGCAATGGCCAGCTGGGTGAGTCCCCGGTTGCGCGCCGCATCCATGATTGCAACGACCCGACCATGGGCCACACCGCGGTCGGCTTTCAACATAATCAAGGTATTTGGGTTGTCCGCTGCCGCAACATCCAGCGCGGTCTTGAGGCCTTCAAAGTCGACAGGTTTATCGTCCACATGGACCGCACCGTCTTCACCGACCCAGATGCTGAGGTCGTCCTGATCCCGCAGCACTGTATCTGCGCTTGAGCGTGGCAGGTCCACCTCGATGCCCGGAGCCGAGATGAATGTCGTCGACACCATAAAAAACAGCACAAGCTGGAAGATAATGTCGATTAGCGGGGTCACATCCACGATGGGGTCGACCCGTCGGGTCCGCGAGAAATTCACTCTGAGTCATCCTCGGGAACAAGGTGCCCGAGGGCAAGCAGACCCAAGTCCTCCAGCCCAAGTACCAAACCATCGGCCCGAGCCAAGACCCACCGATGCCCGACGAGAGCGGGGATCCCCACACTCAATCCCGCCATGGTCGACACCAATGCCTGAGAGATTCCCCCAGCCAAGCTCGCCACCACCCCCACACCCTGAGTCTGAATGACTTCAAAGGTAAGAATCATTCCCCACACCGTCCCAAGCAGACCCAGCAGTGGTGCAATACTCGCGACTGTGCCGAGGACCGCACTGTACCGCTCGAGCTCGGCCGCTTCACGACGTCCGACCTCCTCGAGGCGCTCTTTGATGTCCGTCCGCGTCTGGCCCTGCACCTCGAGGGCGACCAGCAACATTCGGCCGGCTGCACACTCCGCTTTGCGCGCCGCCGCAGCCACATCACCCCACCGCTGTTGCCGCATGAGTTCGTCGGCCTCAACCACAAAGGCATGGGGAATGACACCCGATTCTCGGAGTGCAAAAATACGCTCCAACAACACCGCCAGCCCAATGACGCTGGCCAGCCCAATTGGGACCATCACAGGTCCACCAGAAATTAAGAGTTCGAACAAGGTGCACCTCCTATGAGCAAGAGTACTTCTTTTTGGATTAGCATTCGTTTATGAAGGTAACCAGAACTCAGAGCCGACCTCGTTGGACACTTCGTGTGGCGCTGGCCACACTCGCAACCCTTGGATGTAGCACTTTCATCCCAGGCTGTGGGGTTGGGTATGTAGTTCGATCCGCCTATTTTCAAGCGGAGCTCCTTCATTCCAGAGAGCCCATAGCCAAGGCCAAGGCCCGGCGAACCTTCAACGCGAAGCAACTCGCGTCATTTGACCGAATCGCCGACATAAAGGGTTTCGGAAAGACAATCGGGTTGAAAGCCACAGACAATTACGAGACCTACGCCGGTGACTGGAACCGCACCATCTGGAATCTCACCGCCTGTCCGGACTTGTCGTTCAGTCCCGTCACTTGGCGCTTTCCGATCGTAGGCAAGGTCCCCTACCTCGGTTTCTTTCGACGCTCTGATGCCGATACTTGGGCCCGCCGACTCGAGAACGATGGCAACGAAGTCTACCTAAGAACAGCCGGCGCATACAGCACTCTGGGCTGGTTTCGAGACCCCATCCTTCCCGGCATGCTCGAGTGGGATGAGTACCAACTGGCCAACACAGTTCTTCACGAGCTGGCCCATGCGACTTTATGGATTGAAGGGAGCGTTAAATTCAATGAGAGTTTCGCCAACTTCGTGGGTAGAGTCGCAGCCATCGCCTACCTCGAGGACCGATTTGGGGCAGACTCAGCGATGGTGATCCGTACCCATGAGAATCTCCAAGACCTCCGGCAGTGGCGGTTGCTCTTGCGAAGCCTCTACGAAGACTTGGATCGGGTCTACAAGGACGACACGCTCTCTGACGTCGAGAAACGAGCAGGCCGAACCACCCTGTATGGAGCCCTCTCCGAGCGTGTACAACAAACGGATCTCATCCATTCGGACCGCTTTGAGCGGGCCGTTGAGAAAGGTCCTTGGAACAACGCCAGGTTGAGCCAATACCGTACCTACAACCACCGTCTTGAGCAGTTTGAGAGCGTCCTCAACACCGCGGATGGGGACCTGCTTCAGTTCATCCAGCTCATCGAAGAAATCACCACAGACCAAGAAAAGCCGTTCGCGGCGCTCGAAGCAGCCGCTCGCTTGTAAAGATTTTTGTACATTTTATAAAAATTTCTTTACACACCGGGACCGCACAGCGTTTCTGACTCGCTTGTCGCCTGCATTCATGGCCGTTCTGATCGCGTGACGTCGCACATTTAGTGCACAACCTAAAGTAGTTCGGCCTTCGATCCGTATCCATTGGCACGCAGCTTGCTTTAAGTCTGGCACCCCTAGGAGGATGTCATGGCGAGAGCAGCGAACCGTTCCACTGGACCCGGAAACCCCCTCTTGAACAAATACCTCAAATGTATGGGCGAGATACCGTTGCTAAAGCGCGATGATGAAGTCGAAGCGGCTCGACTCGTCGCCCTAAATGGCCCGGATGCAGAGATCGCAAAACAGACCTTAATCAACGCCAACCTCCGGTTGGTGGTCAGCATTGCCAAGCAGTACTCGTACCGCGGCCTCCCCCTCCCCGACCTCATCCAAGAGGGAAACCTTGGGCTGATGAAGGCTGTCGAGAAGTTCGATTACACTCGGGGTTTCAAGTTCTCGACCTATGCATCGTGGTGGATTCGCCAGAGCATCATCCGTGCCATCGAGAGCCAGATTCGAACCATCCGAATTCCAATCTACAAGCTCGAGATCGTCAACCAGGTCCACTACACCCAGAAGGCGCTCTACCAAGAGATGGGCCGCGAGCCAAAACTTTTTGAGGTCGCTGAGCGGCTGGGCCAGGACCCCAAAAAGCTTGCGGAATTGATGAAACTCACCCGTGAACCTACGAGCCTGGACTCGCCGGTCACCAAAGAGTCAGACAGCAAGGTTGCTGACTTCATTAAAGATGAGCACGCCAAGACGCCGGGTGAAGACTTCGACTCCGCGACACTCCGCGATCTGATCGGAGATGCACTTGCAAGCCTTAGCCCCCGCGAAGAAAAGATCGTTCGCATGCGCTACGGCATCGGCGAACCCACACAGTATTCCCTCGAAGAAATCGGAAAGCGCTTCAACCTCACTCGCGAGCGCATCCGGCAGATCGAGCTGAAGGCGATCCGTAAACTACGACACGCCAAGCGAAGCGAGACACTTTCGGCTTTCGTGGCCTGATCGTCCATAGGAGGGTCCGCACCATGCGCGGCCCAAGTGAAAAATTGGGCGCCCAGACCCAACGCTGGGCATCTCCGTGACGATTGGACTTTGTTTCGGTGGACGATAGAGCCCTTCCAAATGGAGGCCTTATGTCCGACCGCGAACACGCCATAGCCACCCTCATGCCCATCCTCGATGTATTGAAGGGCATCGATGCTACTGCACCCGACGCCACAGCACAGGTGCAGGCTTTGTTGCCCATGGACGACCCTCGAGTCCAGGACGCCCGAGTGCTGGTCCAGGAAGGCCTCGCTGCAGGAACCCTGGCCCCCCGAGAAGCGGGTGGAATCCGATTCGGTCGAGTGGCAAAGCCCGCCGACGCAACCCACGGTTTCTCCATCGATGCCGTGGACATGAACTGTGCCGGGCCGGGCCACACCCACCCCAATGGCGAGTTCGACCTCAGTTTTGCCCTCGAAGGCGACCCCCGTTTTGAGGGGCAGCCCGAAGGTTGGGTCGTCCTTCCTCCCGGATCATGGCACGTTCCCACAGTGACCAATGGCCGCATGGGAATCCTCTACTTTCTACCAGACGGTGCCATTCAGTTTGGCCCACGCCAGCCGACAAGCTCGCCTCAATAATGGCAGAACTGCCCAACTAAGTGGCCAGTTTTCAGCCGCAGTATGCTTGATAATCGGCAGCCGACATGAGTCCGTCGAGTTCGATGGTCGCCCCAACATCAACCTTAAACAACCAGCCGTCGCTATACGGCGCGGAGTTTACGTTCTCCGGAGAATCTTCAAGGGAATCGTTGACTGCCGTGACGGTTCCACCAATCGGGCTGTACACGTCTGAGACCGCCTTCACGCTCTCGATCTCACAAGCGGGTTCGCCTGCGCTGAGTTCGTCACCCACCTCGGGCAACTCTACGTGGACCACATCGCCCATGGAGTCCTGTGCAAACCAACTCACACCGACAACGACGGAACCTCCATCGAGTCGGATCCATTCATGAGACTTCGTGTATCTGAGCTCTGCTGGGTAGGACACCTGACTCTCCGATAAGCCCTAATAAGGGCGCTTGTAAAACGGGGGTTTGACCACTTCGGCTTCCACCTGGCGGCCACGTATATCGATCTGCACCCGAGTGCCTGGACGTGCAAATCTTCTGGGGACGTAACCAAGGGCGAT
>CAWVVG010000048.1:0-13793 GCA_963932775.1 uncultured bacterium | reverse complement strand
CGTGGTCACGTGCCTCGCCTTGAGGATAACGGCCATCCCTCCACGCCCCACCTCGGCTATGACTTCATAGTCACCGATTTGGGTTCCTGGTGCAGGCACAATGGAAGGAGTGGCTTGACTCATGCGGCCCACCCTTCTTCCTTCAATCGATCGAATTCGTCTATAGTTCTATGCTGACGCGCTGAAGGAGAATGATGCAACTCGATGCAGTCGCCCGAACCGACCCCGGACCCGTTCGAGAGAGCAATGAAGACTGCTTCCTCGTGGACATTGAATCCGGTCTCTTTGTAGTTGCGGATGGCATGGGGGGACACGCCTCTGGTGAAATCGCCAGCGCCATAGCCGTCGAAGCCGTGCAGGATGTACTCTTGGGTGAGATCAATCCGGATGAAACCAGACTGGACCGAGCCAGAATGGATCAAGAGGAGGAGATTCGTGAGCGGCTGCGGTACGCAATGAATCAGGCCTCGGTCTCCATACGGCAGGCAGCAATGGCAAACCCGGCTCACACCGGTATGGGCACCACCCTTGCAGTCCTTCTTATCGAGAATGACGAAGCCCATTTGGGCCATGTCGGAGACAGCCGAATCTACCTGTTCCGAGAAGACAGGCTGCACCGGCTCACCCGAGACCACACCGTGGTCCAGCAAGAAATCGATGCTGGAACCTTGACTCCAGAATTGGCTCGGATCGTGCCACACAAGAACATCCTCACGCAGTCGGTAGGCTATCATGGACCCGTCGAGCCCGATACCTCAACTAGGCCAGTCGATCCAGGAGACATATTTATTTTATGTTCCGATGGCTTGACCGACCCACTGAACGACGAAGCATTGGCCGAAATCTGCCGAAATCATGCACCAGAAGACCTGGCAGAAGTCTTGGTACAAAAAGCGATAGAACACGGTACTGAGGACAACGTCACAGTCGTCGCGGTGCAAATTCTGTAAGGCCCGTGCGCGCGGACATTACTCATCCGCGCCAAGCAGGCCGTCCACATCGTCAGACAACGCCACGGCGCCGCTGCGAACGAGCTTAATGAGCCCTCGAGTATGCTCGGATTGCGCATACCAGTCACCATCATCGCCGACCTGACTGACCGCCACCGTCGTCGTGCTGTCCTTGGAGGCAAGGGTCACCTTAAATCTGGGCAACAAGCCCGCTGGAAGATCTGCGGGGTCCGCATATCGGGTTCCCTTGAGCTTCAAGAACTTGTCCATCCACGTAGTCACCTGTTCACCTGGAACATCCGGGGTGGCTGCGCGCGCCCATCCAGACTGGCCTGGCTTATCTGGACTGATCTGTAAAAACTGCGCACTTCGTTCGGCAACGGTCACCGATGCGCTGAGCACATCCGGCAGCGCCAGTGCATACAGGCTCCGATCCGGCAGACGGGTGCGCGCATATTTAAGCGGCTGAAGCAGGTCACGATCCACCAAATAAATCTTCCCGCTCTCCTCATGCTGAACGTAGTAGTCACGGGTTCCGTAGGCTTCGCCGCCAACATGAAGCCTCTGCGTCCGTCCAGACCGATCGATCTCAATGGTGGTGGTCGACTCCTTCAAGCCGATCTCCTCGATCTTGGCCTCATCGGTGACCTCCAGGCTTCGCTGTGCAGCCATGGGACTGAGGGAAGCCATCAAATCATCGGCCTTGTCGGCCGCCTTGAATGCCGAATGGGTCGCAACACGCTCAATCTCAGGTTCATCTGAACCCTCACCGGTGTCTCCTCCAGCGCGTGCAGCAGGAAGCTTTTTCTCGGTCCACCGAGTGTAGTCAATCCAGTAGTATCCACCGAAATCGTCGCTCTTCCGAGAAATGGTGACTTCCGTGTCTTGGCTTATCCAGCGAACTTCAGAGATGTCATCGGCCTCTCCTTGAAGGAGAACCACCTTTCCCTCAAGATCGACCGGCTCTACCGACGTCCACTCCACCCAAGCTGCGCAGAGCGCAACCAGCAATAATACCGCGGTTGTGGCTGCAGAACGCTTCATGCCACACCTCCATTCGAGCGAGTTCGAGATCGAACCCGGGCCAGACCAAACCAAAGAAACAGGACAGGAATCAGCAGCGTGGAGCCATAGAACATCCAGGCCTCATCGCTCTTGGTGTGCCGAATCTTCACGTCTTCTTCATCGTTAACGGTACCGCCTTGGCTGGGCTGATCGACCAACCAAGCCACCCCATCCCGAAGGAACTCTTGGTTTCCCTTTGAGACCGGGAGCACCAAGTCGGAGGCCCACGTCGCGTCGCCCGTGACCAACATTCGAAATTCTGTGTTCTCTATGCCTTCTTCCGCCTGCTCAATGCCCGAAATGGCCGCCGAAATAGGCCACCCCTTTCGTTGTTCAACCGGCTCATCAAGGCGCAAGTTCGGGACCGCATCCACCCACACTTCAGACAAAGTCCGAACCGTAATTTCTACCTTAAAGGGCGGATTGGGCAGCTGGGTCAGCGGCGCCGCGAGCGGCGTCAACAAAGCAGAAGTCTTGCTGTTGCGAGAGAGGGTCGTGACACTGCGATGGGTCGACGCCTTGTTGGTAAAGATATTGTACCGGTCGGTGATTCGGCGTGTGACGGCCCAGTAATTATTGTCTCCAACCAGCATCTGGTCGCCCGCATAGGCCAAGCCCACCGGGGCAAGCAAGCCCCCCAAATCCGCCTTCGAGCCTGGGTCCATGGCGACCCACAAGGCACCCCCTTTCTGTCGGTACTCATCGAGCGCCTGGAGCTCCTCAGGCAGGAAGGACTCCGTCGGCCCCATAATGATGACCAACTCTGCGTCTTCCGGAACTTCTGTGGCCAGACCCTGCACAGCGCCCAGCTCTGACACTTTGAAGTTCAGTCGCTTCAGCTCCGCCTTCACACCCTCAATGGTGCGGGCAGGCAACACGCCCCCGCTCTTTTTCCAATACATCTCGCCGTGGCCAACCGTGACATAGGCCTGCTTCGGGTCCGCTGCGATTTTCAGAAGGGCCTTGGACACTTCCTCGTCCAGCTTCTTGAGCTTTCTCTCCGCCTTGGACAGGTCGTCGCCCAACCGAATTCGTTGAACTTGCTTGTCGTCGCCTGAGCCCCGTACGAGGGCAATCGTGCCGTTCTTTTGAACGCGCAGATCCTTTGCGAGTGCGGTCTCCAGGGCTTGGTCCACATAGGCAATCTCAAGATTTGAACCCTCGAGTTGGTCGAAGTAGGTCCGCACTTCTTCGGTCACATCCGAGGTTGGCGGAAAGAACAACCACGCCTGAACGGGTGCGTCCAGGTTGTCGATGGTCGCCCGCGTGACATCCCCAGGAGTTGCGGTCTTGAAGTAGCTGTGGTCCCAGCGAACATTGTGCTCGGAGGCCAAATAGTTGACCGGAAACAACAAGGCGAGACCGAACGCGATGCTCAGCCCCACATAAGCGGCCTCGGCAACCCGCCGGGCAGGCAACATGACCGGACTTGCTGCTCGAACATGACCCACACAGAGCAAGACAGACCACGACACCAACAGCGCCAACGCGTTCAAGGATGTGAGCAACACCTCAGCGCGTACACGCCCTTCGTCGCTTATGCCCAGTGCATCGAGCTTGTCCAGGTTTAAGGCCAGCACGCCCACAAGGGCGAGCGCCCCCAAGATCTGGCCGCCCACAACCCATCGCTTGGTAGCAGCAGCTCCGTCCAGCTCCGTTGAGCTGCGCACAGACGCACCCAGCGCGAGTAGAATCAGTAGCCAGCCCAAGCCTTGGGCTTGAAACAAGACATCCGTCGGGCCACCACCCAGGCGCACCAACAGCAGCACCAAGCCACTGCCCAGCAAGTGCAAAATTATGGACATGCTCATTTGAGCCTCCTCAGCTGCAGTGAGCGCGTAGCGAGCATCAAGAACCCGAAGCACACGCTGGCGTAGTACACCAAGCCTTCGGTGTTCAGCCTGCCCTTCATGAAGGGCTGAAAGTGACGGTCAAAAATCGCCGTATAGGAAAAGATGCCGTTGATGGGAGCATCGATCACTTGGCCAAGCAGCCAGCCCAGCAACAAAAATACCATCAAACAGGCGCCAATCACAGCAGCCAAGAGCTGGTTTCGAGCGACTGCAGACGCGAAGGTCCCCACAGCGATCGTGGCTGCTCCCAGACTGAACAAGCCCAGATACCCAACCAAAATCTGTTCGATGCTCACCCGCCCATTCACGAAAATGAGTGCAGGCATGTAGGCGCTCAAAAGAGTGATGATCGACAAGAAACTGAAGGCTCCGAGAAACTTGCCCAACACGATTTCTGCGGCCGTTATCGGCGCGGTCTGAAGGAGCGTGAAAGTCCCTGTCTGCCGTTCCTCCGCAATCAACCGCATCGTGAGCAACACACCAGCGATCATCGTGGTGCCAGAAGAGAAGTAAAAGAAGTCCGACAATACGTTGGCCGAGAGCCGCTCACGGGCCCCCAGAGCGAAAGCATTGAACAGTAAACCATCGAGCACCAGGACCAAGACCAGAATGCTCCAGCCCCAGGACGTGTCGAAGTAAGACCGGAGTTCCCGGCCAACCAGCAATCGGATATTCCTCATGCCTCACCTCCGTTATCGGTCAGTTCGAGGAAGATTCCTTCGAGCTCATCATGTGCGTCCGTCACGCTTCGAATTCCGATGCCAGCACCCACCAGCGCACCCACCAAGGCCTCCCGAACATCGTCGGCCATGGACACACGCACAGTGGAGACACCCTCGCCAGCACTCAACTCAATCAGCTTCTTCACGCCGCTTTGAGCTTCGATGATGGACCGAATCGTCGCCTGATCACCCCGCAAACCCAAGTCTACTGAGCCGCCAATGTGGAACCGGCCGGCAAGCTCCGTCTCGGTTCCCTGGGCCACAAGACGCCCTTGGTTCAGCACCAATATCCGGTCACAAGTCTGGGATATCTCGGACAAGATGTGTGAACTCAGGAGCACAGTGCACTCTTCTTTCAACCCACGAATGACCTCGCGAATTTCCACAATTTGCACCGGGTCCAGCCCACTGATCGGCTCATCCAGGATCACCAGCTTCGGAGAATGAATGATCGCGGATGCAATGCCCACTCGCTTTCTAAAGCCGTGGCTCAATTCGCTGATGACCCGGTCGGCCACCTCATTGAGGTTGATGCGCGACAGGACATCGTCCAATCGGTCTTCAATTGAGGACGGACTCATTCCGCGCAGGCCACCCACGAACCGCAGGCAGTCGCGAACCGTCATCTCTTGGTACAGCGGAGGGTCTTCCGGTAAGAAGCCGATTCGGGAGCGGACCCCGGTCGGACTCTCAGACATGTCCACTCCATCCACCGAAACAGAGCCGCCCGAAGGCAGCAACAGCCCAGCGAGCACCTTGAGTGTAGTCGTCTTCCCTGCGCCATTCAGACCAAGAAAGCCCACAACCTCGTTCGACGAGATGGAAAAACTGACCCGGTCGACCGCACATCGGGAACCGTAGTAGCGGCTCAACGATTGGACATCGATCATGGCTTAAAACCCCCACATAATAGAAGGACGGGGGCGTATCGACAGGGCCCCCCTGAGTCAAGCCTAGGATGCCGGGTGCACATCAATTCTACGAAATCAAAGCAAATGTATTTATGGGTTGGCCGACGGCAAAAAGTTCATTCCGGGTTGAGTTCGGCTAAATGATGGGTCCTGCCTTCCCAGTCCAGTGAATGCACCAGGCTGCGCAGTGCCCGCACCCCACGAGTGGTGTGTCGGTCGGGTCGCACCGGGTTGTACCAGCGAAAATGCTGCCGAAACGTCTGGGGGCGAAAGGGGTTTAGACCCGACCGGGTGAGCTCTATGAGAAACGCGAGGGTTCCATACTTCCCATAGATGTGGTCGATCTCCGAGCCTTGGGCCCGAAAGAAGAATCCCCAACGGGAGAGCTGACGCACCTTGTACGCATGGGAACCCTGCGCCCCGCTCATCAACGTGCCCAAGCGGTGCAGCTCCGCCCAATCATCGGGGCGCTCCCACAAGCCGGACCATGGGGTGTACACAAAGCCACCAAAAGCGTGCAAGCTCAGGGCCACATCGAACTGTTCGGAAGCCAGCAACCGGTCCAGTGCACGAGACTCTGGCTGGGAAAGTGGCGTTTCTGAGTGACCATAGTAGGCCGGAATGATGTGCTTCCAAATCGCCCGGGCTTCAGTGTTCACTTCAAAGTCTCGATTGAGGTCCACATGGGCTGCATTGCCCCGCCGGTATTGATTTCGGCCCGCCAGTAAGTCTTGCTCAACCCGGTCCCGGCCATCTGGGTTCAAGAGAGGAACCACAACCACCTCAACTCCTCTCGGTGGCGCCGCAACGATGGTCTCCAAGAAGACACCTGCGGTCTCAGTTGAGATCCACTCCAGCGCGTGAATTCCGGCAAAGACCAACACCTTTGTATGGATCGGTTCTTGGGGGCGGTGGATGCGAAACCCCCAGATCTTCCGGCGCTCCACAGAGTGACCCAAGAGGATGGGCTCAATGACCCCAGGATGGGACTTTACCCACGGAAGTATCTGCTGATGGATCTCACCAATAAACCGATATGACTCTGGATGCTCGGGCACATCTTGGCGGCCCACCCACTGCTCATAACGCCGAGACAATGTCCTCTTTTCTCGGACAATCGGCGTCAAACCCACGGCCGGACGAATAGCAACCAATGCCAAAAAAATGAGGTTTAACATGGGTTTTTATTGGTCCATCTTGACTTTTTGTCTATTTTTGATACTTATGGGTCACAATAACCCGAAAGTGAGATTCAGCCATGAGAACAGACTGGTATAAACCCGTAATGGCCGCCGCTGGTGCATCGCTTCGTCCTGAGACATTCAACTTCGCAATTCGAATGGGTGGTCCATTCTACATGCCGGTAGATCCCGTCGCTTATGTTCAGTCATTGCTTCCCAAAATAGATGACGACGACATGGCATACCTGCATGCAAGTGGACTGGGGTTGGGGGACGCATACCGCCAGGCATTGGCCTCCGGTGTAGAGGTTCATGGACTGCCAAGAGGCTGCTGGTTTGGCGACCGAGAAGTGGTGCTGACGGTGACGGGCCCCAGCGCTTTGGTCTCCTATCTGGAGGCACAGATCATCTGGCTTCAGTTCCAGATCCAGGTCGCAACCATGGCAAAGACCCACCCAGACCAGCTCTCCACACGCTTGGGTGTGGCCACCTGTGAACAAGAGCGTGAGGTCATCTTGGCGACCCTAGATGCCGCAGGAGTGCACCCGGGTTTCGATATCGTGGTGGACACTGAGGGCTATGCAGCGCACATCCGTAATCGTGCCCGTAAGTTGATTGAAACCGCAGGAGATCCCGCGCGGTTGCTCGAGGCCGGAATGAGGGCGGCCAGTTGCGCCGAGCAACACCTGATCGCTGTCGCCGCCACAAAGGACGCCGGCTTTGTCGCCACCTCAAATGTGGAAGCAGCACGGGCGCTTGGCATCCGTCCAGAGGGAACCACTGGCCATGAACACACCCAGCGAAACCGAGACGATACGGCCGCCTTCACCGCCGTCCGAGATCGGGTCGCAGGGGAGGTGACTTTTCTGCTCGATACCTACTCCACGCGCTTCTCTGGGCTGCCCTCTGCGATTCAGGTCATGTCCCAAACTCCGAACCGAGTCTGCTCGATTCGGTTCGACTCGGAGAGCACCATGGAAGGAGACTACCTGCTCGGGGTTCACGCCATGCGCGAGCAAGGACTCGAGGCACCCATCAACCTCGGTGGAGGATTCAACCTCGAACGCACCAAGCGATTCGAACAGCTTCGTTCTCAAGTGGGGTGGCCCGCGGACAAGCAACGCTACATGTACGGCCAATACCTGGTGGAGCCCCACGTTCCACTGCCCACACGGGGCGCCGTTGGTGCGGTCTACAAGCTGAGTCAAAGCGGCGATTACCCCACCATGAAATTCTCAGACACCCCAGCCAAGAGCTCGGCCCCGGGGATTCCCGTCACCTGGCGACTTCTCTCTCCAGGACGAGCCGGGCGAGGCGACCGGCCCATCGGAATCATTGGACAGCTCGGTGAGACCCCTCCTGCCGACTACGAGATCCTGACCGATGGTCGCACCATGAACACCCCCCGAAATATGCTGGCCGACTGTACACCCAGCTTGAGCCCTTCGACATCAAGCATGGTCGACGCACTCAGAGAGTCTCGACTCGCACAGATCGCCACCTCTGCCAAGACCACCATCTAAGGAGGAGCGTCTCATGCCTGTCTTAAATGTGAACGCCCTGATCGACCAACGAGTCTCGGCAATTCGTCAGTACCACCAGCTTGTCGGTATCGGGCGAGCTGAGCTTGATCTAAGCGGCGGCATCGACTCTGCGGTGATGGCTGGCTTGCTGACGCTAGCGCTCGGCACGGAAAAGCTCACTATGGTCTATTCCTCGATAAACAGCGGCTCTGAAACCCAGGCTCGAGCCGAGACCTTGGCCACAGCACTCGGAGCCAGGCTGATCGTCCACGACCTCACCGCCACCTATGAGGCGATGATCGCGGACATGGTGAACAACCTGGAGTCCGCAGGCTTCGACCGGCAAGCGATTGAGGCCAGAATCAAGGCCGACAACACCATCCTTGGCTCAATCCGAAGCTGCATCCGTGCACCCCTGGGCCGGGGTTACCTCAGAATGACTGGAAATGGCCTCCGCCACGGAACGGGCAACGAGTGCGAAGATCGTTGGCTGCGTTTCTATCAAAAGGGCGGCGATGGAGAAGTGGACACCAACCCCATCGCCATGCTCTCCAAGGGCGAGGTGTATCAACTGGCCACGGGTCTCGGGCACCGCCTAAATGCACCCGAGGCCTACCGCTCAATCATCGATGCCGCCCCCACCCCCGAGCTCTGGGGGAGCGCCATCAGCCACACAGATGAGGACGAGATCGGTGCACACCTGGGCTTGGCTGACAGCGGACACACCTTCTATAGCTACGTGAATACCCAAGATGGCAGCTATCGTACAGTGGGCCTTGTCGAGCGTGTTGCACGCTTTGCTGACACCCCTGCCGGTGGAGAACTGTTCTCGGACACTCTGGACGAACCGGGCATGAACACCCTCATTGCCCAGGCCCAGAAAGCACCCACCTTTTCCGATGTCGCCCCCGACACCGTAGCCACGATGCTGCGGGCGGCCCGACGAACCGAGCGGGCGACCCGCCACAAGGAAAACCCCAACTGTCCTAGCTTGGGCCGACGGGCTGACCTTCTCAGCTTGGGCATCCTGACCGACACCCTGCCTCGCCTGTAAGTGGAGACCGACATGACTACCGACCTTGAGCATTTGGAGCGCCCCTCGGTCACCGTCGATCTCGTCATCTTCACTGTGGTCGACTCGGATCTAAAGGTGTTGCTAATCAAGCGTTCAGAGCATCCGTTCAAAGGAGTATGGACCCTGCCAGGCGGACCCGTCCAGGTCTCCAATGAAGGCACCCAAGGCGAAGACTTGGAGACTGCGGCCCACCGTGAATTGGCCGAAGAAACCGGCCTTGCTCCCCGCACCTGCTTTTTGGAACAGCTCTATACCTTTGGACGAGCAGGGCGAGACCCGCGCATGCGTGTGGTGTCGGTGGCCTGGTACGCGCTCATTGCACCCGAACAAGCGGCCTCCATTCATGCCGGTGATGATGCGGCAAAAGTCAGCTGGTTCTCAGCGGTGGACGAAGTGCCCTGGGTGCGCATGGCGTTTGACCATGCAGAGATTCTCCAGATGGGTGTCGAGCGCATCCAAGGCAAAATCAACTACACCGACATCGCATTCGAGTTGGTCCGGCCCACGTTCACCGTCGGCGAGCTCCGCGATGTCTACGAAGCCATCCAAGGCCGAAGCCACGATGCCCGTAACTTCCGCCGGCGGTTTCAACGCCTGATCGCCGATGGAGTGGTGGAACAAGCTCCAGGCAAGCGACACCTTGGAAAGTCTCGACCGGCCAAGGTCTGGCGCCTCAAGCACCAAAAAACGAACGCTACTCAAAGCTGATGGCTGGTTAAGCTCCCTGTATGTGGCGAATCAAATTCCATGACGGCACCCTTGTGGTGGAAAACGGCGACCTCGAGCGCCTGCCTCCGGGCTTTGTCATGGACGACAGAGTCGGTCACCCCCGTGGACCGGCCTGGCTGTACCCCCAAGTCGTGACCGCCGCACGAGCCTTTAAGATTGAGTACATAGACGAGGCACAAATATATACACGCCTGGAAATCATCGCATCCAGCGAGGAGCGAACCCCCCGGGAATACCAGCGAGAAGCGGTCGATGCATGGCACCAGGCCGGTCGGCGGGGCGCAGTTCTTCTGCCCACCGGATCCGGAAAGACCTTTGTGGCTGAGCTCGCCATTGCGGAGACCGCCCGGGCCACTCTTGTGGTCGCACCGACCCTCGACCTGGTGGGACAGTGGCATACACGTCTAAAGGCCGCCTTCAATCGGCCCATCGGAATGCTCGGCGGCGGCACCCATGAGGTCGAGGACATCACAGTCTCCACCTACGACTCCGCCGCGATCCACCTCGGTCGCTACGGAAATCGTTTCGGTCTGCTCGTCTTCGATGAAGTCCACCACCTGGGAGCCCCCGGGTACCTGGCGGCCGCCGCGTCATCCATTGCACCCTATCGGCTTGGACTCACCGCCACTTGGGATGCCGATGAGGAGCGAGAGGGTCCGCTCATCGAGCTGCTTGGCGACATCGTCTACGAGAAGAGCATTACTGAGCTCTCCGGGGACTTCCTCGCGGACTACGACACGGTGCGAATTCCCGTTCAACTCAGCCCCGAAGAGCAAGAAAAATATGAGGCGGCCCGGGGCGCATTCAAGGCGTTTATCGCAGCCAAACGAATCCCATTGGGTGGTCCCCGCGGGTGGCAGACCTTCCTTCGGCATGCCGCTCAGTCCAAGGCCGGCCGGGCAGCATTCCAGGCCTTTCAAGAGTCCCGCCGCATCGCCCACGGCACCGACCAGAAACTCGATGTGCTGGCCCGACTGCTGGCAGAAGAACACGGACGTAGAACACTTGTGTTCACCCACGACAACGAAACCGCCTACAAAATCAGCCGGACGTTCTTGGTGCCCTGCATCAGCCACCAAACGGACCTGAAAGAGCGCCGAGCCATCCTGGATGCCTTCGAGGATGGCACCCTGCCGGTCATCGTGACCAGCCGAGTCCTCAACGAAGGTGTCGACATGCCAGGCGCAGAAGTCGCCATTGTCATCAGCGGTTCAGGAACGGTGAGGGAACACGTGCAGCGCCTGGGCAGAATCCTGCGACCAGGACCCAACAAACAAGCCATACTGTACGAGGTGGTTGCCGCCGACACCGCTGAAGTACGAACCAGCCAACGGAGGCGCCGTCACGATGCTTACCGGTGATTTAGTTCGTACACGGGTGGTCAAGAAGTCCCTGGTGCCTTCACTCATCAATCCAACCAACAAGCGGCTGCTCGAGCGAGCCGAAACACTGGTGGAATTGATGGGCAACGCCTTGGAAGCCGGGCGCACCCGCGGCCACATCGAGGAAATGGTGCGGGAGATCGCAGGCATGGATGTGGACCACAAGATCACCAAGGGTCTCGCCAAGTTGTTGATGGATAAAGGCCAATTTGAGACCCAGTCGCCCATCGATCCCGCAGCACTTCGCTGGCAGGTCTTCTCCGAGGCAGCGAAGCGAGGCCCCATCGGCCGGACCCCATCTCCAGGCGGACCCCCTGTGGCCATGGATGTGCTGGCCGAGGTGGGCAAAGACCTGGGTACCGATGCAGAAGCGATCAGTCGGGGCCTGTATGCGGACCTCAAGCAGGAACAGGTGCTGGCCGCCATACCGCTGCCCAAACCCGAGGTGCTCCTGCACCGCTACAACACCGCCCTGGTTCAAGCCTTGCTGCTTAAGGCCAGCCATCTGGTGGTGGAGCTTGCACAACCGCAACCCAAGTATGTACGGCAGATGATGCGGTACCTAAAATTCCACCAACTCATGTACCGATGTACGGAGAACCCAGACGGCGTTCGCTTTGAGGTGGATGGACCCCAGACCTTGCTGAAGCTCTCCACACGCTACGGGCTGCAGCTCGCCAACTTTTTCCCGGCAGTACTGCTTCAGTCCGGCCCATGGAGCCTTCGGGCCGAAATTCTCTGGGGCCGCAAGCGCAAACTAAAGAAGGTACTCGAGCTCGACAGCGAGAGCGGGCTGGTCAGCCACTATCGGGACACCGGAACCTGGACCTCTCGCACAGAGACTTGGTTTGTGGAGCGGTTTAGCGCCTTCGATACCGAGTGGAAGATGGGCCCCGGTGAACCCATCGATCTGGGCGGACAGCACATGATGATCCCCGACCTCAGCTTCCGGAAAGACGGCCGGGTGGGGCACCTGGAGATCTGCGGGTTCTGGCGCGCAAAGCACCTCAAAGAGCGCATCGCGCAACTGCCCGACAACGTAATCTTAGCCGTCAGCTCCAAGCTAAAAGGCGAAGCTGGAAAGCTCACAGCCGCGATGGAAGCCAAGGTCATCCGCTTCGCAGAGGTCATTCCACCCGCAAAGGTGGTCGATCGACTCGAGCAAGTCGCCCGCTGAGGGATATACTCGCGTCATGCGAATTTCATTTCTCTTGCTCGCCCTTGCCTGCAACCCCATTCCGCCACCGCCAGACCCACCCACCGAACAGGTGGAACAGGAGGTGGAAGAGGTTGCACGCAAACCCAAGAAGAAGCCCAGGAGCGGCTCTCAAGACACCGGGACCGAATCCGAAGAAATCATCAAGGTGTTTCGCTATGAGCCATCGATTGCGACTGCGATGGAAAACTTAAGTGTCCTACTAGAGTTGGAGCGTACGGGTCAGTATCTGGATGTGGACTACGCCTGGTACGTAAACGGACGCTTGATCCTGAGCCAAAAGGACAAGACCTTGCCCCATCGGTATTTCGAACGGGGGGACACGGTACAAGCAGATATCACCATCCAGCAGGGTGATATCGAGCTCAAGCGCAAAGGGCCTGTGGCCCTTATCGGCAACACGCCGCCCCGAATCCTCAACAACCCCAACTCCCTCACCAAGCTGGACGGGTTTCGGGTCCGAGGGGAGGACCCAGATGGAGATGCGGTCACCTACCACATCAACGGTGGACCCGATGGGCTCAGCATCAGCGAGTCCACTGGGGTGATTCGCTACAAACCAAGCCTGACCGCCGAAGGCGGAACCCACAACCTCGTGGTCAAAGTACGAGATGAAGAGGGAGCCGCCAGCGAATGGCGCTTCCAGATCACAACCACTCCAGGCTCAGCCAGCGAAACGGCCAAGAAAGCGCGAAAAGACCGTCGAGCCAAGTGGGATGAGGCCCAAGAAGCGAAGAAGAAGGCCCGCGATGCGGCCCGGGCCGCGGAGTTAGCTGCCGACGAGTGACACAAGCTCGTCGACGCTCTGAGCCAGATCCGCCGTGCCATCGAGCACCACGGTAGCCAAGGCCTTGCTCGGCTGTACGAAGCGGTCATGGTTGGGCTTTACGGTCTCCGCATATTGAGCACGCACACTCTCCTCCGTACGACCTCTATCGGCCATATCTCTGCGCAAGCGGCGGCGGAATCGGACCGGTTCGGGCGCATCCACAAAGACCGTCAGATCGGCCAAAGCAGCCAGTCTTGAGTCCGCAAGCACCAAGATTCCTTCGACCACAATAACCGAGGTCGGGTGCATGGTTTCAGTGTCCGCTGACCGTGAATGGGATGCAAAAGAGTACACCGGCAAGTCTACGGGCTCTCCCCGCTTCAGACATTCCACATCTGCAACCAGTCGGGCTGTATC
>CAWVVG010000047.1:0-13816 GCA_963932775.1 uncultured bacterium | reverse complement strand
CCCGCTCTCTGCAAGCCTGCGTTCGTCTTCTCGACGGCTCTCCCGGTACGGACTCGGGCTTTCCCAGTGCACTACGGTACTCGACGCATAGATCACCGGTCGGCCGAAGCTGAGCACCGAATCCATCAGCGCCCGGTTGGTCTGTTGGGCAGACCTGCCCTTCACCTTCGTCGCCAGATGTACGACAACGTCGAAGTCCTCACGGTTCACTCTCGCCCGGTCCCGGGCAGTCCGCAGATCCGCCTTGATGGGCGTCGTTTGGTTCAGACGCATCGGGGTGGAGTGGTGCAGAGCCAAGACCTCATGACGCGCCGACGCCCGCACACAAAAGTGCGCTCCCACAAAGCTCGATGCACCGGTCACCAATAGCCGCATGCCACATCGTGCCACAAACCGACAAAGGACTTCTCCCCACAGCCGCGCTCATTGATGCAATATGAGCCTATGAGCAGCCAAGTATTCAAGGATGGGATTCTGGATGGCGCCGTAGCCATCGTCACTGGCGGCGGGTCCGGTATTGGGTCCGCCACTGCTCGGGAGTTGGCACGCCTCGGTGCGACGGTCGTAATCGCGTCCCGAAAGACCGAGCGCATCGAAGCCGCCGCCGCTGGCCTCAGTGAAGAAATTGGGAGGACCATCGAAGGCATTGCCACGGACATCCGAGACCGAGACGCCGTGGAGCATCTGGTGTCAACCACAATGGATCGCCATGGCCGAATCGATGTATTGGTCAACAACGGCGGAGGACAGTTCCTCAGTCCCGCTCAGTTCATCACGCCCAACGGTTTTGATGCTGTGATCGCCACCAACCTTACCGGTACCTGGAACCTCACCCAGTCTGTAGCGAACGCCTGGATGCTTGAAAATGGTGGGGGTCGAATCATCAACATCACCATGAACACTCACCGGGGCTTTCCCGGTATGGCCCACTCGGTCGCCGCCCGAGCCGGCGTCGAAGGAATGACCAAGACCCTGGCCATAGAGTGGGCCTTCGCGAACATTCAGGTGAACTGCATTCAGCCCGGAGTCATCGCCTCGTCGGGACTGCGGAGCTACCCAGACGCCCAGACCATGGTCCGGCAAGCCCAGCAACAAATCCCCGCCAAGCGCCTGGGAACAGTCGACGAGATCGCATGGGCAGTCGCCTACCTCGCCAGTCCCGCCGGCAACTACATCACGGGAGCTACCCTCGCCGTCGATGGTGGCCGAAGCCACTGGGGTGACACCTGGCCCATACCGGACCCAGAGCCCATGCCCGAGTGGACCATTCCCCTTGAACCCTGGGAAAAGCAATGAACACAATCGAAATCTACTACTGCTTGATCTGAAACTATCTGCCCAAGGCCGCCCGTGTGGCGGAGGAAATCAGTGAGGAGCTCGAAATGACCGCCGTCTTCGTTGAGGGGGCCCGAGGGGAGTTCTCAGTGCGCGTCGATGGCGAAGTCGTAATTAGGAAGGAGGGCGACTCCTTTCCCACTCCTCCCGAATGCGTCGACGCGATTGTCCGACGGATTGGGTGAACGGCACTCTCTCTGAATTTGAGGGGGCACAGCGGTGCAAAATGAAGTAAAACGCCCGCGCCAGCATGGAGGGCACAGGGTGATGACCAGCGACACACATTTTCTAGACTGGACGCAACGGGAAGAACACGCAGAACGGATGGTTCCGCTGATCGGGAAGCTGTACCGAGAGCACAGCGTGATCACCACCATCTACGGGAAACCACTGCAAAACAAGAACCCTGTTCATCTGATCAAGGCCCACAAATACGCTCGTAAATTCGACGGCATGCAGGCCGTAAACATGGCGGAGTCCGAAGCGGTGCTCCAGCGCATGGTTGAACTCCATATGGCACCAGCGCGCGTAGACGTGGGCAAGCTCGTCAGTGCAGCGCGAGAAGCTGGAGAAGACCTTCTTCCCTTCGTAGACAAGGCGCTGGCGGAAGTCTCCAATGCTCCGAAGGCTGCCCCCAACGAACCCGCCGACATCGTCCTGTACGGGTTTGGCAGAATCGGTCGCCTACTGGCTCGCATGCTCATCAACAAGGTTGGTGGCGGAGACAAAGCTCGCCTCCGCGCAGTGGTGGTACGACCAAAGGGTGGCGACGATCTCTCTCGCCGCGCGAGCCTGTTGCGACGGGACTCAGTCCACGGGCCTTTCCAAGGAACCATCGACCTGGACCACGAGAACAACGAGTTCATCATCAACGGGAATCGGGTGAAGTTGCTGTATGCGAACGCTCCCGAGGACATCGACTACACAGCCCATGGCATCAACAACGCTGTGATCATCGACAACACCGGAAAGTGGCGTGACCGAGAGGGGCTCAGTCGCCACCTCAAGGCAAAGGGTGCCGCAAAGGTTCTCCTGACTGCACCTGGCAAAGGCGACATCCCAAACATCGTCTACGGAGTCAACCACACCAATGTCGATGCCGATGAGACCATCTTCTCAGCAGCGAGCTGCACCACGAATGCGGTGGTCCCGCCGCTCAAGGTACTCGACCAAGAGTTCGGTATCTTGTCTGGCCACATTGAGTCGGTTCATGCCTTCACCAACGACCAGAACCTGACGGACAACTACCACCCGAAGGCGCGCCGCAACCGAAGTGCCGCAATGAACATGGTGATCACCTCCACGGGTGCCGCTACCGCAGCGGCGAAGGCCCTACCGAGTCTGGCCGGGAAGCTCACTGCCTCCGCAATTCGTGTCCCAACCCCCAACGTGTCTCTGGCGATTCTGAATCTCAACTTGGGTCGAGAGACCACACGGGACGAGGTCAACGAGTTCCTTCGGCAGAGTTCCATGGGTGGGTCACTGCAGGACCAAATCGATTGGACTGCAGCCCCAGACGTGGTGAGTATCGATTCTGTAGGCAACGACCACGCAAGCATCATCGATGCCACCGCAACCATCGTCGAAGGCAATCGGGCCATCGTTTATGCCTGGTATGACAACGAGTACGGGTACAGCGCACAGTGCATACGGCTCCTTGCAGAGACCATCGGTATTCGCCGACCGTCGCTGCCGTAGTCACACCGGCGACCTAGCCAGCCACCCTTCAGAGCGGTGAGCCTCAGAGTACGAGCGCCACCACTACCGTTGCATCGTCTTGCCCATGGTGGTGGGCCACTTCCCCCAAGATAGCTTCCGTTGCCGACGCCGGATCCCCATGGGCCCCGGCCCAGAACTTACCGAGCTGTTCGGCGCTCACATGAGCGGTCACTCCATCTGTGACGAGCATCAGCGCGTCACCAGAGACCACAGAGTGTGAGCTGGTCTCGATTACCTCTGAAACCGCGGCACCCATGCCCAAAAAGTGTTCGAGCTTCCGGCCTTGGTCGCTCTCCATGCTGGTGAGACACTCAACCTCATCCCCTCGAATCCGGAAAACGTGAGAATCCCCCACCTGATAAATATGCGCCTTGCCTTCGTGAACCCATGCCACCGCGACCGTACAGGCGGCGCGTCCCGCGCGTTCCCCTCTAATTTCCCAGTCAATTTCGGATATCAAAGACACCATGGCTGTATCATTTGCCTTGGAGTGGCTGTCGAAAAACTGGCTCAACCGACTGACGGTCAGGTGGCTGGCCCAGTGTCCTTCAGCCACGGTACTGACCCCATCACTGACAGCAAAAACGCAACCACGGTCCGCTATTCCAAGCGTTCGAACTGGATGATCCAACAGCACAAACGCATCTTCATTGCGGATGTGTTCTTCTCCCCGGCGGCTCGCACCCCAGCCACGGGTTCTTGGCGTCCAATTCAGCACTCCGCCACAGTACCGCGAATCAGGCCGGAAGCGAAGCTAGGTACCGTGCGTGCATCGACCTTGTGACGTTCAGTCTTTGATGGTGTCCCACACCAACTGCCGCGATAGCGATGGCGACACAAATATGGAGGTTCCTGTGGAGTTGTTAGAGCTACTTGAACAAGAGAATGTCGCTGAGTTCAATGCCGCCCGAGAAATGGATGCGCGCATCGACCTGTTCGCTGCCGACCTATCGGATAAAAATCTGACTGGAGTCAACCTTACTGGGGTCAATCTGCAGAAGGCCGACCTGTCAGGCTGCAACCTTACCGATGCTGACTTGACCCAGACAGACTTCAGCGGTGCTGACCTGACGGGTGCAGTGCTGAAGAACATCTCAGGCATGCGTTCCCGCTGGCGGGATGCCTACCTGGGTGAAGCCGACCTCTCCGATGCGGACCTCGCAGGAGCCGATATGACGGACGCCGATGTGTCGGACGGCATCATGGCGCGGGCCATTCTTACCGGTGCGCGTCTAAAGCGAGCCATTCTCGTAAAGACCGACCTGACTTCCGCTGACCTGGCCGAGGCTTACCTTGCTGAGGCGGACCTCTCTGGTGCCGACCTAACGGGCGCCCAAATGCGGGAAGCCAACCTGTCCCGTAGCGACCTGAGCCGAACGAAGCTGGGTTCCTCAGACCTTACTCAGGCCAAGATGCAAGGAGCAGCGCTCTCTGCGACCGACCTTCGAAAGGCATGCCTCAACTCGGCAAACCTTACGGATACCGAGTGGGTCGGTACCCAAGTAGACGGCACGGACTTCACCCGTGCAGACCTTACTGGCGCAGTGATCACCGATGTGGACTTCTCCCAGGCCAAGATGACCGATGCCCAGCTCGATGATGGCGTCGGCGGTGGCGCCAAAGACGAAGACACCGGTGTCGCAACCGTACACATCGAGGACCCCCAGATCGCCATCAACGGCACCAAGGTAGCCGTTTCCTGGGAGAACCCCGACCGCCAAGGAAAGCCAAGCCTGCGGGTAATCAGTGGGACGCTGGGCAAAGGCTGGAATGGAAAGACCATCCGCGTTCCCGTTCCAGCCGACCTATCTGTCGCCAATGCACTTGTGGCCTTCGGTGATGGTTTTGTCGCCACCACGCTGCTCGACCGGCCCGGCGGTGCAATTATCCAGTTCTCCACAGTAGAGCGGACCGGAAAGATCAGCGAAACCCGTTCCATAAAGCTGGGCTATGCCCCGGCCGTTCGCCCCGAAGTTCGGGTGGTAAATGGAGAAATCTTGCTCTACGGGATCTCCCGCCACGGCCCAACCATTCGCGTAGACAAGCTCACCGAAGCCGGCCTTGAGCCGGTGTTTGGGAAGACCATGCCGACCGCGAGAGGCTTTGTTCCTGGCCCGCACCCCCACGTGCTGAGCAAGGGCGGGGTCATCGTTCCAATCAACGCTCGTGGATTGGGTGAGCCCATGCGCGTGCCCGCCTCTTTTCCAGGTCGAGCCCAAGTTGCCGCACCCATCGGTGGGGGCCTTGCTCTCGCGTGGATTCCCAGTTCCGGAAAAGGGTTTCGCTTCTGCATTGCCCGTCCAGGACAGGCACCAGAGGAGCAACTTGTGCTTCCAAAAGTTGAGATCGGCACCCTCGACATGACGAGCAATGGCAACGAGGCCTGGGTCATATTTACCCGTCCAAGTGAAGCCAGCGGAGCCACATCAGCATGGATAGCATCCCTCCCGGACGGGACACCCGAGCCCATGTATGAGGGCGAAGATGATGCAGTCAGCATCCACTTCGCGACCGTTCTTCCCGAGCAAAACCCTGCGGTTGGCGTGGCCACATTCGACGGCTCGTTGGCGGTGTTTGTACTCGGTGCTCGCGGCGCCAAGCTCAAGTTTCACATCGCCGGGCCTTCCGGACCAGACTCCTTGTTGTAGAGTCCAGTAGATGCCCAATAGGAGACCCCATGCATGAAGTAAAGCGAATCCTGGTGCCCACCGATTTTTCGGAGGTATCGCACGCCGCGATGTCCATGGCCCTGCAACTCGCCAGCGACTATGACGCACAAATATACGTGCTCCATGTGGTGAAAGACATGGACCGTGAGTTTAGAAAGCGACTGGTCAGCGCACCCAATGACGACGTCATTGAGACCGCCATTCGCAATGGAGAGAAGGCCATCCTCGATGCGATCGAACTCGAGCGAAGCCGTGCCAAAGAGGCCGGTAAGACGCTCAAGAACTCACCCATCAAGATGTTCGTGACCGGTGGGGAGTGGTTCGAAGTCACACTCAACCTCATCGATGAGCACGACATCGACTTGGTGGTGACCGGAACCCATGGTGGGACCGGCATCAAGGCAATGTTGACCGGCAGCATGTCGGAGAAATTGGTCCGAAAAGCGCCCTGCTCGGTCTATGTGGTCAAACCCCAAGGCTACCCCTACTTGAGGGACTGAACCTCGATCGTCAGATCGATTGGAGCCCCAAGTTTGTTAAGGCCAACCGCTTTACGGAGACGGGCTTTCTGACCGCCGAACAAGGCGGAAATCTTGGGTCCTCGTGGACTGCTGTTGGGCAGGTCCATCACAAAGTGTCGAAAGGTCACGGCAGCCGGACCCGCGAGATGCACCTGGAGCACACCTCCATTGAGTTGCTGCTTGACGAGTGACGTTGGTGCCACAGGCATGAACTCAATCTGCTCATCAAACACAGATCCGCCCCACAGCTCGGGCGCGATCTCGTCCAGGCCACACGCCCGACAGTTCGGGTCAAGCCAGACACTGTCTCCGTCCTTCTGGACCAGCACCACTGCACCGGTGTAGCCAACAGGAGCGCCCGCTGCGGCCACGCCAATCGACTTTGGACGAACGGGCAGTGGGCGGGCATCAAAACCCAACTGTTCCAGATACCGGGAGAGAATCAGCGCCGATTCCCAGGGTGTCGCCCACCCAGATGATCGAACCTTCAGCAGGTATCTGGGCTTCAAGGGGTGGTGGCCAGGGAGCTGACCCGGCACCATACGCTCTCGCATTCGCTCAAGAAGCGGAAGCAGGTCCATGACCCCAACCTCCGTTCCTTTGTATGCCACCCCCACGCCCGGCTCTGCCATGCTGCGGTCCCGGGCCCCAAAGCGAACCGCCTCGAGTGCGGTGTCGGGAATCTCAACATCTCCCAGCCGGGTCACCCGAGCCGAAAGCTGTCCTGGACCCACATAGCGGGAGACGCCATCGGTAGGACTGGCCTCCACACCCGCCGTCAGGACACCGGCATCAGCGATCTCCAAGGACTCACCGGGTGCCAAAGTCCACTCCATCGCCGAGCTCGCATGAGGATCCGTCCACCAAAAGGACAGCATGACATCCTCGTTCGGATTCGCCTCCAAAGCACAGCCTGTCTGCCCAATCGAGACGGCCGACTCGCTTCCCTGAGTCACGGCCGCACACCCTTCGTCCACCACACCCGGAGGAAACCAAAACCGGTGAGCCCCCTCCCCAGCAGGAATTCGAACCGTGCGACGAACCTCCATCGCCACATTCCCGTGGGGACCGAACACAGGTTTTCCGATCGGCAACCACCGAACCTCAGTGCGAACAAACTCCGCGGCATCGCTTGATTCTTGTGCGGTCCAGGCCGCGCCTTCGCCACTGGGAATCCCGAAGAATTTCAGTGCAACAACATCCTTCTCCCGAAGCTCAGGCAAGTAGACGGTCCACTGCCCATCAGCGTTCACGAGACGCTCGGCACCCACACGGCGCTTCGAGCCATCCCAAGGCCGAATCACGCCCTTGAGGTCCGTCACATGAAACTCATGGGTGGGTCCTATGACCAGTGTTCGACATGGCACAGGGCCTGCCGAAACCGCGACAGAAACGGAACCAGTAAGGGTGCCACCCTTCCAACCCATCGATTGCTCGATGACACAGTCAGCCCAGGATACCCCCACAAAAATCAGGGCAAGCCACACGACTCAGAGAGTCTGGAAAAAGTTCTTGAACAGTTGGGTCACCAAACCCGTCGAGTCCCGACTTCCGGCTCGTGCCTCTTCGATGGTAATGTTTGCACCCGGCCATCCCGAGATCCGCAAGCCGACCAAATCTTCGGCTTCTTTTTGATCCATTTCAGCGTGAAACTGCAAGCCCCATACCGGTAACTTTCCCACCCGATAGGCCGCGACTTCGCACCGGTCGGTGGTGGCCAAAACCGTCATCCCTGGGCGAGCCTGCACCTCATCAAAGTGCGACATAAAGGTGGTGAAGTTGGCCTCGACACCTTCAAAGATTGGGTCATCTTGGGTGGTTTGGTTGATCGATACCCAGCCAACCTCGGGTGTGGCCGAACGCCGAACGGTCCCACTTCCAAACAATGCGTGGGCCACGATTTGATGTCCAAAGCAGATCCCTAAAATCGGAACATGAGAGACATTCGCATCAAGAACCAAGTCGACCACCAAATCCATCCATGGCTCTGGCGTGGTCATACAAGCTGCTGAGCCCGTGATCACGATGCCTGAAAAATCTTGGACATGGCGGGGTCGGGGGGCGTCTGCAGGGCGCCAAAACTCCAAGGGACGGTCATGGATCACCCGCCGATAATTGGAGACTCCATCACCATCCACATAGCAATCCACCACCAAAATTGGACGCACGCTTACCTCCCCTCTGGATTCACTGTACCTCATGTCCAATGCCCCAGTCCAAGGACTGCGCTATTCAACCTGGATGAGCGACTGGACCCTGAACATTCGCGGCTTGAAACTCAACGTCCGCGAGCTCTCCGATGCCCCCGATGGTCGCCCCATCGTATGCCTGCACGGATGGCTCGACCACGGGGCTGCCTTCGCCGAAATCGCGAAGAACCAGCCCGGCCGTTGGGTATCTCTCGACCAGCGAGGCTTCGGTCAATCCGACCACGTCGGGCCCGGGGGGTACTACCACTTTGCTGACCTGATCCCCGATGTCGATGCCCTGGTCCGAGAGCTAGGCCAGCCGGTAAACCTGATCGGCCACTCCATGGGAGGAACGGTCGCCAGTATCTTTGCTGCGGTGCGGCCCGAGTCTGTTCACCGCTTGGTGGTTGCAGAGGGCCTGGGCGCCATTGAATGGGGTGAACCTGACATGGTCCACCGAATCCGGGACCACCTAGACCAGATCCGCAGTCCACCCGGCCCCATCCGAGTCGATACCATTGAGGATGCTGCTAAACGTCTGCGAAAGCGCCACCCCAGCCTCACAGACGCGTTTGCCCGAAAGCTCGCCGAACACGGCACCACCGAAGACGAGCGTGGTCTGCGGTGGTCTTTCGACCCCCTCCACATGGTGCGCGGACCCTACCCATTCCGGGAGAGTTCCTATCTAAAGGTGCTCGAGTCCATCGCGTGCCCCACCTTGGTCGTTTGGGGAACGAACAGCTGGTATCCGGATGAGATCCGCACCCTCCGTGCGATGACCATCCCTGACGTGCGTGTCGCCACCTTAAAAGGCGGACACATGCTTCCCTACGATGCGCCTGAAGCACTCGGCCGCTTAGCGACCGAGCACTTCCAGAGCTGAATCAGACGACTTGTCCGCCATCTACGTCAATGCAGCGGCCGGTGAAGAAGTCACACTCGAAAATGAACTTGACTGCCAAAAAGATCTCGTCCGGGTGCGCAGGACGGCGCAACGGCACGGATTTGAGCATCTTCTCGAGGACGTCGGGGCGCATTCCTTGCAGAATGGGAGTGTCGACGAAACCCGGAGCAATCGCGCCGGTGCGAATGCCATGGCGAGCAAGCTCGTTTCCCCAAAGCTTGGTGTCAGCAACCAGGCCAGCTTTCGCAGCAGAGTAGTTTGACTGACCCATGTTTCCATAGCGGGAAATCGAGGAAATGTTCACGATGACTCCGCCGTGCTCATTCTCAAGGCAAGCGGCTGCGAACTCGCGGGAGACCAAGAAAGGACCCGTGAGATCGACGTCCAAGACCTGTTGCCATTTCTTGAGACTCATGCGCTTGATTTCACCGGTCTCGCGATCTTTCCGTACCAACAGTCCATCCCGGAAGATGCCCGCGTTGTTCACCACACCGTCGAGGCCGCCCAGGCGTTCACGAACTGACTTGATAAGGGCAACCACGTCGTCCTCAATGGCGACGTTGGCGTTGAAGCCGACCACACTTCCGGGAAGGTCCGCACCCGCGGCCTCCACATCTTTAATGGCGTCATCGTTTAGATCGCAGAACGCGACGTCGCCGCCAAGCTTTGCGAGGTTGAGCGTGAAGTTCCGGCCCATGCCACTGGCACCACCGGTAACGAGGAACTTTTTGCCTTGGATTTCCATGGTCGGACTCCTGATGTGAGATTGAGGCTCGCGTGTAACGCGCAGGGTGCAGAGGGACGATGGACGGGCGATTTATACCGGGACGCGCAAGTTCCCTACCGCGTCTCGAAGTCCATCCACCGTGAGTGGAAACATCGGAAAAATTTCACCGATGGCTGATACGGTTGGATGAGCCCAGAACCGCTCGGGATCCGGGTTGAGCCACACAGATGAGCGGCACACACCCTTCATTCGCTGCAGCCACCCGAGACCGTTCAATCCTTCGTCTTTTTCCGCCTCGGTGCCCCATGGGTTGCCATGGTATCTGCCGAACAGCTCCCAAGGTGCCATGGATGCATCGCCCACCCAGACCAGTCGATGGTGGGGCGACATCTCACCCAGAACCTCCTCGATGGGAACCCGATGCTGCGTGGCAAAATCCTTGTACAGGAACCCATACGGAACATTGTGAAAGTGCCATGTGCTGATCGACTTGAATCCCTTCATTTCATTGGCAGCCGTGAAAAGACTGGAGACCAAGCGCGAGTGGGCATCCATGGAACCGCCGGTATCGAGCAGCAGCACCAGGTGCACCTTGTTCTGTCTCGCCCGAGTGAACTCGAGGTCGATTTCACCGCCATTGTCCGCCGTCTTGCGAATGGTTCCATCGACATCCAGCTCGAGTTGGCCCTCTTTGGTGAGCTTCCGAAGAGCCCGCAGTGCCACCTGAAAGTCCCGAACATCCAACTGCTTGTCGCTTCGATAATTGGCCCAGCGCCGCTCCCCTGCGACGGCCAAGGCACTGCGACCTCCGCCAGGTCCCACTCGAATGCCATTGCTGGACCGACCTTGGCTGCCGAACGGAGAGGTCCCACCGGTGCCAATCCAATGACTCCCCCCATCATGCCGTTCTTTTTGTTCCTTGAGCCGCTCGTAGAACCTACGACGCATCTCATCAAAGCTGAGGTCGAGGTCGACCCGGTCTCCCTCTTGACGCTCCGCATCCGCAAGCCAGGACAACAGTGCCTCTGAAATATCCGGCTCGAGGCGGACCCCTTGGAACGTGGCATCAAAGGCAAGATCCCAAGCATCATACTGGGTCTCCGACTGAACCAGTACAGACCGCCCGAAGGAGTAGAGCCCCTCCAATTCCACAACCAGACCACGCTTGATCCCACCGAGAAATGTGAGCCATTCTCCCAAGCCCACATTCACCCCTTGGATACGCAGGTTGAAGATCAGCAGATCAAACATACTCAGCGGACGCCTTTTCCACGGCGCATGGCTTGAATCATGGTCTCCATGTCCTGCTCTTTCTTGATCAGCGTGCCCAAAAATGGCATGCGATTTGCGATCTCCTCGGCGTCGGCCCCCGCAGCAGCAAGCACCACCAGCCAATCCAACAGTTCTGAGGTGCTCGGCTTCTTCTTCAACGCATCAACCTTCCTCACTCCATAAAAACGTAGAATGGCGGCTTCAACCAGATCTTTCTCCATGTCTGGAAGATGTGCATCCACAATCGCCCGGAGGCGGTCGCGGGTAGGAAACTCAATGTAATGAAAGACACAGCGCCGCAAGAACGCTGCAGGCAGCTCTTTTTCAGCATTGGATGTGATGATTGTGATGGGGCGAAGCTTGGCCGAAATGGTCTCATTGAGCTCTGGAATGGTGAATGCCATCTCGTCGAGTTCTCTAAGGAGGTCATTTGGAAACTCGATGTCCGCTTTGTCGATTTCATCGATGAGCACGACCACCTTCTCCTCTGTCTGGAAGGCTTCGCCAAGAACCCCCATCTTGATGTAGGACCGGATGTCAGACACATCGCGTCCAGCGTCCTCTGGAAAGCGCGAGTCGTTGAGTCGCTGTACGACGTCGTAGGTGTACAGGCCTTCCTTGGCCAAAGTGGTCGATTTCACATGCCAGCTGATCAACCGCCGGCCCAGTGTCTCTGCCACTGCTCGCGCCAACATGGTTTTACCGGTCCCAGGCTCTCCCCGAACCAGCAGCGGCCGCTCCAAAGCGATCGCAGCATTCACACTCGCCAGCAAAGATTCATCGGCAATGTACTTGTCCGATCCAGAAAAACGTTGGAATGATGACACAATTTCCCTCCCGGTCTCACCTACCCGTTTGGCTAGGCCGGTGCGAGGTGCTATGGCCAAAGCGGCGCCGGGCACCGGGCCAACGTTCCTCACGATTTGGGGATTGGAAAGGACATATTTTGGAACAGAATCTTTGCGTTCTCATTGACTTTGAAAACATCTCAGCTGGCTGCGATAAAGAACGGCTTGGGCGATTTGACATCCAAGCGGTCATGCACCGCCTGAAGGACAAAGGCCGTATCCTGGAAGCACGGGCTTACGGAGACTGGGGGCGCTACGCCCGCTATAAAGGCCAGCTCTTGGAAGCGGGCGTGCAAATGCACGAGCTTCCAAGCTACGGTGGACACGATAAAAATCGTGCAGATATCGCGCTGGTCGTCGATGCCATGGAGCTTGCGTACACCCGGGACTTTCTCGAGACCTACGTAATCCTCAGTGGCGACTCAGACTTCACCCCCCTGGTCATGCGACTTCGTTCAATGAACAAGCGTGTCGTGGGCATCGGTACCCGGTCAAGCACGAGCCGACTGTTGATCGCTTCGTGCGATGAGTTCATCTTTTACGAATCCCTCAAGCGTCGGCCACCCCCACCACAGAGGCCAACTCGAGCCCAAGAAACCCGAGCGCCCGATGGCACGCGGTCCGACGATGGGCGTGCTCCGCAAGAAGATGGGCGTGCTGCACCAGAAGAAGCCGCGCTAACGATGTCCAAGACAGAGGCCTTTGACTTCCTGTTGGAGGCCCTAGAAGGCCTTCAGAAGGATGACCCACAACCCGTCCTCGCCGGTGTGATCAAGCAATCGATGCAGCGGAAGGCGCCCACCTTCAACGAGGCAGACTACGGCTACAACGGTTTTGCTCGTTTCCTTGAAGCTGCCCGAGACAAGGGCTTGGTTGGATTGGCCCGCGCAGAGCGTGCCGGTGGGTACAAGGTATTCGAGCCTGGGAGCTCCCCTCCCGATGAAGACACCCAAGATGAAGACTCCGAAGACAGCCTTCCGCCTCTCGAAGGCGCCGCGGGCGAGATGCGCAGTTTGCTTGAGAAGATGGGTGTCCACCCACTCACCCACATGATTCGTCACACCGTGGTTCATGAGTTTGTGGACCACATTGGTGAGCGCGTAACGAGAAACCGTAAAAACACCCTCCGGTACACGGTAGGCGACACCGCCCGCCGGTGTCGCAAGACCGACCCGCCAGTGGCCAGCCGTCATGTACGCGCAGTCATCAACGGACTCGCTCAAGCCGGAACCCTGCGTCATGCAGACGGCAACCCCGTCCGCAGCCAGTCTGCACCGTTCACGCTCAACCAAGAGCCAGAGGAAATGCTGGAAGCCTTGGTCACATTTTACCTGATGACACTGAAGTCAACGGGTGTGGATCTCAGCGACTCCAACGCACTCTCTCAGTTGCTCTACGCCGACGATGATCACAGTGACGAACTCGCTGCACGGGTCAAGGATTTGCCAGAGCACACCCCGGCGGAAGAGGCCGAAGCCGAACTCGACGCCAAGGTAGAGGCGGTGGCCGAGGCCGAAGCCGTGGTTGACGCCAAGGTCGAGGCGGTGGCCGAAGTCGAAGCCGAAGCCGAAGTCGAAGCCGAAGTCGAAGCCGAAGCCGAAGCCGAAGTCGAAGCCGAAGCCGAAGCCGAAG
>CAWVVG010000046.1:0-13859 GCA_963932775.1 uncultured bacterium | reverse complement strand
TATGGGGAGTCGCTGGGGACGTCTTGTTCTTCGGCGGGTGGCCAGACCCGCATGTCTGGATTGGGGGCTTCGTCGTGGTCTCGGCGGGCTTGTTCGTAACCCTTCAGAAAACCGATTGAACCACCCAAGGCCGAGTGTAGAGCGATGATTCAGGTACACTCAAGTCTCGGGCCATTATGCCACCCACAGAGAGACTGAAGCCCAATGAATCGCCGTCTGCTGGTCTTGATGTCGGTCACCATCACCATCGTGTGGTCCTCCGCTTGGCACTGGACCCAAACCATCGATGAACCCCAGCACCTCTGGGCCGGTATGCGAATCCTCCAGCAAGGGGACTTCACCCGATTCGACAATTCAAAGATGCCCGTCAGTGTGCTGAATGCAGCCGGTTGGGCCTTGAGCCAATCGCCCGGAGTACAGGGTTCTTGGTTCTGGGCGCGGGCCCCTCAAGTTCTCTGGCTGCTGGCGACTATGGGGTTGGTTTTTGTCTGGGCCCGACGAAAACATGGTGCTTCCGCCGCTTTGGGTGCCACAGCTCTTGTGGGCTTGGACCCAAACCTGATGGCCCATGCCGGACTGGTCACCACAGACCTACCCTGCACCTTCACCATGCTCCTCGCCTGCTTTGCATGGATGGAAATGCTGGAAAAGCCAACTCGCCTGCGAGCAGGGGCCGCCGGGGCCGCGATGGCATTGGCACAGCTGGCCAAGTTTACAGGCCTATTTTTGGGGCCCATTGTGGGTCTAATTACCGTGCTGTGGTGTGTGACGCGGCGGACCATCTCGCCCTTGCGTCAGCTTCCTCTGGCTCTGATCGTCGGTCTGTTCACACTCAATCTTGGGTATGGGTTCACCGGTAGCTTCACCCCCGCCAAGAACATCCACTGGAAATCGGATGTGTTCCAGGTACTCTCGGATACAGACCTTCCCCTGCCTGTTCCCCGGCCATGGATCGAGGGTGTGGACTGGGTCAAACACGACGACGATCGGGGGCAGGGCCACGTGTACGCCTCGGGAGAGCGAACCCATTTTGGCCGCCCAGACCACTATCTCCGCACCCTTCCCCGGAAGTGGCCCTTGCCATTGATGCTGTTGAGCTTGGCGGGACTTGGAGCCATGATTCGGCGGCGAGAAAATGTGAGTTCACTGTTGCCCGAGCTGATCCCGCCAGTGTTTCTCTTGGCCTGGTTCTCGCTGGCCTTCAACTCTCAAGTGGGCAGCCGCTATGTATTGTCCGTGGTCCCCTTTCTGGCGCTGTGGGCGGCCCGACTGCCTGTGCGGTGGCTGGCCATCGGTGCCGGTTGGACCCTCGTTTCGGCGCTCAGCTGGTGGCCATGGGGCTTGTCCTACTTCAATGAGACCGTCACAGACCGCAGCCAGGCGTGGAGGATCGTCGCCGACTCTGATCTCGATTGGGGACAAACGGATGGGGTGGCCAAGGCGTGGTTGGCCGAACACCCCGCCGGCACACTGAACCCCGAGGTGCCTGCACCCGGCCCGGTATTGTTGGGCGCCAATCGTCTCACTGGAGTCATGGGAACCACCGCGCGAATGGCCTGCTACCGGGACCACCTACCCCCCACAGAGCATCTTGCCGCAGCACTGTACCCGCTCGACTTTGAGGCCATGGATTTTGCACCCTGTTTCCCCACGGTTCACATCGGTGGTACCGATGGTCCTTACCCAGCCGGCTCTCACCTGCTGATCCTCCGTTTTCAGGGTCAGGGGTCCTTGCAAGTGGGCACCCATCAAAGCGAAGCCAACTTTACAGAGGAAGGCATACTCGGCGCAGTCGTGGTGGCGTCATCACCATTCTCTGCTCGGTGGGTGCTACCCAGTAATGGTACTGCCTACCTCGATGGAGTTCCCATCAAGCAAGCGAGCCCATAATGTCGCTAAAAACCCACTACGAAACTCTATTATTTAAATCCAATAAAACCGTATACTGGGCGACATAGTCAGGAAGCATGACCCATGTCTTCGACCAATGATCCCCGGGTCGACGCGCTCAGCGTTGTTCGAGCAGCATAGTTGCTATGGCCCACAACAAGCGCTGCCGGCCGGCTCAGGTCGCCCAAGGCTTGGCACTGCTCGGCTGTAAGCGGGAACCGTATGAACTGAACGCTGGATACCCGCTTATCGTCCCACTGAGTCTCATCGAACACGGCAGATGCCGGGGGGCAGCCATCGAGTTCGATGAATACGCACTCATGAAGACCGCCGAGCGCATGCAGTACCCGGTCCCGCTCCTCGGGCTCGCTGTACTCGATGAGCAGGGTGGCACTGAGGGACCCACTGTTGGGAAGCAAGGCGTTGTAGGTCTTAAGCTCGTGGGCCAGTCCTTCCTCGGTTTGAATGCCCTCCACCCGGGCCATCTCTTGGATCTGCCACTGGATGGTGACGTGGTTCTCGAACAGGAACATCATGTGTCCGCCCACCTGAACCCGGCGGGCTTGCTTGGCGGCGATCACATCCAGCTCCATGCGGGGACGGATGGCATTAAAATCTGCGATGCTCAGAATGTCGTTGTGTAAGAGGGTCATGTGCACTTTTCTCCGTAGGCGTCTCGTAAGATTTCGATGGGGTGGACCACCTTCTGGCCTGTCCCTTCCTCAATCTGAAGTTTTGCGATGAGGCAGTCTGAACTGAGTGTGGGGGGGGCGTCCTTGGTGAGGCCATCCAAGAGGGGTTGAGCCCACTCCTTGGAGCGCTCATAGTGCTGGGTCTTCATGCCCCAGGTGCCATCCATACAGGAGCACTTGTCGACCAGCTTGACCTTGGCTCCTGGCAGCCCCTTTAGGATGTCCCGGCTGCGAAACCCAATCTTCTGAATCTTGAGATGGCAGGGCAAGTGGTAGCCAATTTCGCCCACTTCGTTCTCGAAATCTTCCTTGAGCTCTCCAGCTTTCCGGACCTTGTGTAGGTACTCCATCAAGTCATAGGACCGCTCCGATACGGCCACAGCTTCCGGTGTCCCCAAGTAGTCTCCGTATTCTTGCTTGAGCATGAACGAACAGGTCGGCCCTGGACTCACAATGTCGCAGCCAGCCTCCACATAAGGAATGAGCCGGTCCACATTGTGCTTGGCCCACGCGGTGGCGCGATCCACATCACCGCCGTCCAGGGCGGGCATTCCGCAACACTTCATCTCCGGTGCGAACACGGTGAATCCATTGTGCTCCAGCACCTCAACGGCTGCTCGACCCACTTGAGGCTCGTTCCACTGCACCGAGCAGGTATAAAAGAGCACCACCTTCTTACCGGTGACTTCCGCGGGGTTGGGTCGGGTCGAGTGTCGAGCCCGAAACCACTCCAAGAAGGTCTGGGTCGCAAATTTTGGCAACTGGCGATCCCGATGGATACCAATGACCTTCTCCATGATGATGCGGTTCAGGTACAGGCCACTGCCTGCGTTGGCAAACGTCGGCACCATGGTGCCCAAGCGCCCGATGCGTTCCGGGTCTCCGAGCCAGTTGTCTTGGGTAGACACGCCATTCTTTCTGGCATGAACCGCCTTGTGACGGAGCATCAGCCGAGGAAAGTCCACAGCGAATTCGTGGGGCGGCGTGAACGGACAAATGGGGTCACAGAGCTTGCATTGGTAACAGAGGTCAACGACCTCCTCGTGCACACTCAAGGGCAGTTGCTCGAGGGCCTCCGCCTGGCCCATGATGTCACCCCGAGTGGTTGGAGTATGGCCTGAGAAATCGTGATTTCCATGGGCATCAATCGCGACCCTTTCGTCGTCCGAAACTTCGCCTTCATCACCGGTGTCTAAACCATCGATGGCATCGAATAAGGCGGGAAATGATGGGCATAGATTCCAGCACAACCGGCACCCATTGCAGATCTCAAAGACCCGCTTTTCCTCTGCAAGAAGTGCCTCTTCGTCCCAGTATTCTGGGTCACGCGGATTGGGAATCTTATGCACATATCCTCCAAATGGCCGTAGAATGAGCGACATGAGAGGCGCCGTACCATCGGGTACGACGCCCCTCAATGAACGGACTAGTCCAGGGTGTCGAGGCCCTGCTGGAAACGACCGGCGTGGGACTTCTCGGCCTTGGCCAAGGTCTCGAACCAGTTCGCGATCTGACCGAAGCCTTCCTCGCGGGCGGTTCGGGCCATGCCTGGGTACATATCGGTGTACTCGAAGGTCTCACCGGCAACAGCAGCAGCGAGGTTTTCCGCGGTTTCGCCAATGGGGAGGCCAGTGGCTGGGTCGCCGACTTCCTTGATGTAGTCGAGGTGGCCGTGTGCATGGCCGGTCTCGCCCTCAGCAGTGTCGCGGAACAAGCCAGCGACGTCGGGGTAACCCTCGATGTCTGCAACCTTTGCGAAGTAGAGGTAACGGCGGTTGGCTTGGGACTCGCCAGCGAAGGCGGCTTTCAGGTTTTCGTGGGTTTGGGTACCCTTAAGATCAGGCATTGGACTTCCTTTTTATCGCTTATGAAGCGGGGTTGGTTTGGAGGCATGAACGGCCTCGGAGGATCACTTGAACCTCACGAACATCAAAGCCGTCAAGTTGGTTGTGGGTGACGTTCACGGCATCAAAAGGGATGTCGCGAATGTCACCCGTCTGGTCATCGATAAAGTGGTGATGGGGTGCCATGCACGGGTCGTAGACCGTATGGGAAGGGCTCAACTCCAAGGTCCGAAGCAGGCCATGCTCCACGAACAGGTGGAGGGTGTTGTAGATGGTCGCAACGGAAATCGACGGCAGTCGCTTCCGGGCCTCGATGAGCACCTCATCTGCCGAGGGATGGGTGGCGGTATGGAGCACAAACTCCCCGATGGCAACCCGCTGGCTGGATGGAGTAATGCCCGCTTCACGGAGAATGTCTGAGACCGTCTTCATCATGATTTAGAACTATTCTAAATTGGCAACATCTGCAAGAAGGATCTGTCGCTTTTTATTCACCTCGCCCACGAAACAAAAAAACCAATCGATGAATGCTACTATTTGCGACATTCACCCAAAGGAGCCTTCATGAATCAGCCCAACCACCACACCCTCGTCGCTGTTGGAGCCATCGCCATTGGCTTCACAATGAGCCAGGCGATGCAGTCCTCACCAGCACAAGGCTATCCCATGGGCGCCGTCTCTTTGGGGGTCAACCCCATTGATATGGCAGCCGGTACAGCAAGCTCATCGCCCGCTACGGTATTCACCGCATCTGCTGAACATGACTTCGTGGTGACCGATGTGATCCTCACCCTGGTCGGCAGCGCCAACTGGAACTCATGCACCTCCCAGGTGACGCTGCTCAACAGCACCGGCGATCGCCTGGGGTCCTTTCAACTGCAAACCGATCAAGCAGCCTACTACAGTATGGACCCAGGCTCACCCGCCTCAATCATTAGCCATACTTTCTCCAGCGGTCTTGTGGTGTCCGCGGGCGACACCATGACTCTTTCGAGAACCGGTAGCTGTGGAGTGTTGGATTACACCCTGTCCGGCTACCACGCTCAGCGGTGATTTTATGGGCAATGGAGACCCCTCGGTCCACGGCCAGGGCGGTTTCATTCTGGTCCAGATCATCGAGCCATTGGTCGCATATCTGGAGCAGGAGGCCAGCTAAAAACGAGACCCCATAGTGCGCGCTCTAAGACAGGCCACCCGGCCATAGGCTTCACTACTGGACCTTCAGCCCAACCGCCAACAGTGCGTTACTGCGGAGGTCATGAGAACCAAATTTGCCCCCTCCCTATGCCTGCTTTTCTCCCTTTCGGGCTGTGCCAAGGACCCGTCGAACCCGAGTGTCATAGAAGACTCCGGCCAGGATCCGGACTTGTGCGACACCCTTCTCTCTGGTGTCCCATGGGGGGAAATATCCGACTTCGACCCCACATTTGAAGCCTCCTTGAACGCCATCGACTTTGACGCCCTGCCAAAGAGCTTCGACATCAGCGGCCTCCTGCCCATCTTTCGAGGGGGGGTGGCCTATGCCCTCGAGATTCCTCCAGCGGAGCTTGGAGACACCATCGACCGAGATGAGGCACTGGCCACAGGACACCTGGGTCGAGTCGTGATTGCCGCCTTGTCCACCGACGACGACTTGGGCATCGACTACGCGATCTTCCGCAATGGCATCCAGCGATACTACACATGCAGCCGAGGCTTCCCCGCGACACTCGATGGTTTTGAGGCCGCCTTTGGCGCCATCGCCGAAGACTACACAGATGTCGACAGTGCAGCCAAGTGTGGGATACGAAGGCTGCGACTCAGCCCTGAACTGGGCTTCTATGTGGCTGAATCACTGGTTGAGGGTGATGTCCGCGAGACTGAAATTCTCATGGACAGCAACCGGGCCGATGGGCAGCTGGACTTCGCTGTTTATGGCGCCGATGGAATGCTGACGGACCGGTCTCAGTTCCCGACCCTTGGCGGGGGTGACCACATCGTCACCGGTGCACCCTATGTGTGCATGACCTGCCACCTAAACAGCAGTGCCGACGAAGATACCTGGGGGTACGACAGGCTGTACCCAACCGGTACCGGCCCTTGTGCAGAATAGGTCCGAGGTGACTGCCCACTGTGTGGAGAAGACCTTGGGGGCCTCACCGCCTCAAGAGACATCTTCTGAAGCGGCATCGGGTAGAACTCAACGGCTTAGAAAATGACGGTATCGTCCATCCACGCCACATAGCGCACACATACACTTCCAGCGCTACTGGGTCGCCGGTATGGCCTCTATTCGAACGGCACAGACCTTGTACTCGCCTGTGCCCGTGACCGAATCGCCCGCATCATTGGTCAGCCGATTCACCATGTCTTCAGAGAAGTGAAATGGCATCCAGACACAACCGGGTCGAACCCGCCGCGTGACCTGTACCATGGCGCCCACTTCACCTCGACGAGACGCGACATGAACCCGTTCTCCTTGGGACACACCCAGCTTGCGAGCGTCCCTGGGATGGAGCTCGATGAAGTTTCCGGATTGTTTGGTGTCCAGGCCAGGATCACGGCGGGTCTGGCTCGCAATGTTGTAGTGGTAGAGCGTTCGACCCGTGGAGAGAACAAGCGGGTACTCTGGGTCCGGAAGTTCCGCGCTCGGCCGATAGTGTACCCCCTGGAACGTAGCCTTTCCCTTGATGGGGCCATCGCCGTGCAGAGTCGGTGTGCCCGGATGATCCGGCGTCGGACATGGCCACTGAAGTCCCCCTTCGGCCTCAATTCGCTCGTGGGAAATGCCCGCGAATTTAGGACTTAAACTCGCCATCTCAGCGTAGATTTCTCGGGGGTGAGAGTACTCGGGCATCGGATAGCCCGCCGCACGGGACAAGTCCCTCACGATCTCCCAGTCCGCACGGGCAAGACCGGGTGGCTCCACGGCTTTGCGGACCCGCTGCACCCGCCGATCGCTGTTGGTGAACACACCCTCTTTTTCAGCAAAGCACGCGGCGGGAAACACCACGTCCGCATAGCGCATGGTCTCGTTGGCGAAGATGTCCTGAAGCACCAAGAATTCGATGTTGTTGAGTCCCTCCTCCACCTTTCCAGCATTGGGCTCCGACATAACGATGTCCTCGCCCATAACGAAAAGACCGCGGATTTGTCCACCCAGGTGCTTCATCATCACATTCAAGTTCATGCCCTCGTTGGGCGAGAGCGGAGCCCCCCAGGCATCCTCAAACTTCTTCTGGGATTCCGGGTCGTCCACCCGTTGATAGCTGGGGTAAAAAATGGGGCTGACGCCCGCATCGTTCGCACCCTGAACATTGTTCTGTCCCCGCAATGGGTTCATTCCGCTGGACACCCGACCCAGGTGACCGGTCATCAGAACCAGGTTGGCCAGGGCATACACATTGTCTGTGCCATGGGTGTGCTCGGTGATGCCCAAGGTGTAGTAGATGCCCGCATGTTTTGTGGTGGCATAGGCGATGGCCGCCTCTCGAATGTCTTCCGCGGGAACACCGGTGATCTCCTCGGCCCCCTCGGGAGTGTACTCCGCCACAGCCGCCACCACGGATTCAAAATCCTCGGTGTGGGTATCGATAAAGTCTTGATCCACCAAGCCCTCGGCGATGATCACATGGGCCATGGCGTTGAGCAGCCAGACATCGGTTCCAGGGCGGAGCTGCATGTGGACATCGGCAATCTCCGAAAGCCAGATGGCCCTGGGATCCGCCACGATGAGCTTGGCTCCGCGTCGAACGGCCCGCTTCATCTCCATGGCGATGATGGGGTGGGCCTCGGTGGTGTTGGAGCCGATCACAAAGAGCAGGTCCGCGTCCCGAATCTCCGGAATGCTGTTCGTCATCGCGCCTGCACCAAACATCGTCACCAGACCGGCGACCGTTGGAGCGTGTCAGGTGGCTGCACACGAATGGCAGTTGTTGGTCCCGAATGCGGCTCGGGCCATCTTCTGAACCATGTAGTTTTCTTCGCCAGTGCATCGGGAGCTGGAGATAAAGCCCAGACTGTCCGCACCGTGGCGCTTCTTCACACCCATCAGCCCTTGGGCTGCGGCCTCGATGGCCTCGTCCCAAGAACAAGGGTGGAGTTGGCCGTCTGGGCGTCGAATGAGCGGAGTCTGTAGGCGATCTTCGTGGGTGATGAAGTCATAGGCGAAGCGCCCCTTCACACAGAGATTTCCATCGTTCAGGGTGGTGCCTGGAGGCGGTGAAGTCACCTTCACGATCTTGCCGTCCTTGACATTCAAGTCCAGTTGGCATCCCACCCCGCAGAAGTTGCAGGTGCTCTGGACCTTCTCCACTTCATCTGGCGCATGAATCGGTGCCTTCTTCTCGAACATCGCACCCGTAGGGCATGTGTCGATGCAGCCGCCGCACAGCTCACAGGAGGTGTCCAGCAGGGACAACTCAGCCACCGTCGAGATGGTGGTCGCGCTACCCCGGCCCTTCAAGGTGATGGCGCTGACCGCCTCCACTTCGTCGCAGTAGCGGGTGCAGCGCCCACAGAGAATGCACGAGTCTGGGTCAAAGCCCACATAGGGGTTGCGGTCCTCTCGGTCACCCCGGGGAGCTTCAACCGGCTTTAAGTCGAATGCGTGGCCTTCTTTTTGAACCATCGCCCGCAGCTGATTGCCGTTGGGAGACTCTTTCGGGAGACCCTCTTCGTCCAGCTCATGGTCTGCCAGGTACATGGATAAAAGTATTTGCCGATGCCGGGTAATCCTGTCGCTCTCGGTGATGACCTCCATCCCTGCATCGGCCTTCCATGCACACGCTGGCTGGAGCCTGCGCTGTCCCGAGACCTCTACCAGGCATGTGCGACAAGCCGCCGCCGGTTCAAGGCGGGAGTCATGACACAGGGTCGGGATGCCTACCCCGGCGCGCTCTGCCGCAGTCAACACCGTCTCGCCGGACTCGGCGGTGACGGTAGTTCCATTGATGGTGAGTTCGAAAGTGCTCATGATCGGATTCCAAAGTGTCCGGGGAAATGCTTGAGTGCAGAGACCGCTGGCTCGGCAGCCACCATACCCAGCCCGCAGATGGAGCCTTGTTCCATCTCCCAGGCCAGATCGTCCAAGTGCTGCAGCTCACTGGGCTCACCACTCTCAAGATACCTGTCCAGCGCCTGCCGGACAAGGCGGGCGCCAATTCGACAGGGCGCACACTGCCCACAAGACTCGTCCTCGAAGAACACGGCCTGTATCTGTGCCATCTCAGCCATATCAACCGTATCGTTGAGCACCACCACACCTGCACTGCCAAGCATGGAGCCGTGCTCCACCAAACTCTTGAAGTCCAAGGGCTCGTCCGCCAGACTCATCGGCAGCACCCCCGAGCTCGCGCCACCAGGAGAGAAAGCGATCGGGGTTCCCCGGTACCCACCCCCTGCCGCCACAAGCTCATTCAAGCTTATACCGAGTGGGAGTTCATACACTCCAGGGTTCACCACATGACCCGAGAGGCAGTACAGCTTGGAGCCGGGCTCGGTGCGTCCCAGATCGCGAAAGCGCTGACCACCCCGCACTAAAATATCGGGCACACAGGCCAGAGTCTCCACGTTGTTCATCAACGTGGGCTTTCCCCACAGGCCTTGCTGGGTGGGGTACGGCGGCTTGAGGCGCGGCATTCCCCGGCGGCCCTCAATGCTCTCGATGAGCGCAGTTTCCTCGCCACAGATGTAGGCCCCATGCCCCTCGATGAAGCGAAAGTCGAAGTCTTCCAGTCCCCCAGCAGCGAGGGCCTGCTCCAGACACGCCATCTCCTCCGGGAACTCTCCTCGAACGTAAATGTAGATGGACTCGGCACCCGTCACAAAGGCGGCGATGGCCAAAGCCTCGAGCATCAGATGAGGACGCCGAAGCATGATCTCTCTATCTTTAAAGGTACCTGGCTCGCCCTCGTCGGCATTGCAGACCACGTACTTGGGCGTGGCCTCCTCCCTCAACACTGCCCGCCACTTGATGCTCGCTGGAAATCCCGCACCGCCACGACCCTGAAGGCCGCTCGCTTCAAGTGCATCTATGACGGCCTCTGGACCCATCTCTCGGGCGCGAGCCAGGGCCCCATACTCGGTGTCCTCTGCGCCTGCGAGGTTCATCGGCAGGCTGGGATCGTCCGGCGTTATTGCACCCCGGGGTCCCGCCACATCCAACCTCATGTCCTCGCCCAGCGACACCGGCGCCCGGTCACACTGGCCCAAGCAGCTCACACGATGAATGGTTCCGCCACGACTCTCCAGCTCGGCTGCCAACTCATCGGCACCCTCAAGCTTGCAGCTAAGTCCCTGACACACCCGCGGCCCTGGATCGGTCAGCAGCGTGTAGAAGGTTGCTGCACCATAGATATCCGCCTCCGGCACCCCAGTGAGCTCTGCCACCCGCGCCATCGCCTCTCGGCTGAGCCCTTGGCCTGAGAGTGTCTTCAGGACCTCTTGTCGCTTGCTGTCCTTCTTCTCCACCACACCCTCGCCGTTGGAGCCAACGTTCGTCCAGTATACAGACTCTGTAAAACCAAGCCGGATCTATCCACCTTGGCCACAGCCAAGGTCTAATGCGTCGCCCCATCAACCTCCCGTGGATTCCCCTCTCAAAAAGTCCACGAGCATCGCGTTCACTTGTCGGGGACGTTCAATATGGGGCGCGTGGGCCGCACCTTCTATGACCACGAACTCAGCGCCCAGCAGCTCAGAGAGTTGACGACCAATCGCCACCGGAAACACCCTGTCGTGCTCGCCCCAGATCACGAGGCTTTCTGAGTACTCGGCAGGAGCAAGACCCGCATACCGCTCCCGACCGGCCTCGATGTCATCCAATAGCTGGACCTGCTCGACCCGGTGTTGGCTGAAGACGTGCCGCTGCATGTCCTTGAGCAAGGGCCTCGGAAGCGGTGGGGCCTTGTGGTAGGCGAGCTGAATCAGGACGCGGATATCATCGGGGTCATCGGGTACAAAGATGTCTTGGGGCTGTTCCACACCGAAACGTTCCAGCATTGCCGCTTGGTCGGCGGCACTAAACAGCGGTCCGGGGCTGTCCATGATGACCAACCGGCCCTGTCTTAGTGGCGCTATCGTGCCGTATCGAAGCGCCACAAAGCCGCCATAGGAGATGCCCACCACGTCCACCAACTCACCGGTCGGTACGTGGTGCTCAACCAAAGCCCCCACAGCTTCTACCTGGGACTCTAAGCCCGGTGTAGCATCGGAGTCACTGCCACCAAACCACAACAAGTCCGGCACGATCACCCGGTGGGTCTTTGCCAAGAGGCGAGCTTGAGGCCACCAGGTCACAAGGCCATCGCCCCCAAAGCCATGGATGAGCACGACTGTGGGCCCCTCGCCGCCCACCCAATGATTCACGCTGTGAGGCCCTGCTGTGAGTGTGGACTTGATGAATCCTGCCCTAATCGCGCGGCGTTCTAAGACCTTGTGGTGCGTCTTTACCGCACTGCAACCACACATCCACAGCACCAGAACCAACCGAAAAATCATGCCTTCCTGCCTTCGTTGAAGCGAATATGACTCTACCCTAAAATCAACCCCAAGAATCAATCAGCGTCCAGCCCACAGGTCGACACATTGAGGGTCAACTTCAGTGGCGGCGTACTCGCCCATGCCAATCTGTCCAAGGAACGCGGCAAAGACTCTGGCGAAAGGCACCATACCTCCTTAGTCATTCGACACCAACCCCCTACGATGGCGGACATAATGAAACTCTATTGGATGGCCCTTCCCGCACTTCTGGTCCTCACCGCCTGCTCTGGCAAGGACAAGGACACCGCCTCAGACGCAGATGCAGACGGCAGTGCTGACCTCGACGATACCGGCACAGAGCCTGCACCTTCTGTGATCGACGCTCCCGGCTGCTCAACCGCTGGCATAGCATGCATCGCCTACGGCCCCGGAGCCCTATGGGCCGCGCAGGACGTGGAGGCTTCTTGTGCTACCTCGAGCGACAATGCGGTGGCTGCAGAACAGCCTGAAATGATCTTTCTCGCCGACGGCTGCCCAGACGGCCCCTATGCTCAATGCAACGACATGGCCGCCACCGATGACGACGGAAACCCCGTGACTGGAGCGGAGTACACCACCTACTTCTACGGTGGAATCTCCAGCGACAACGCCATGAGCCACTGTGCGGACAACGGCGGCTCATACGAAGCCTGGTAGCACCCACTCAACGGGGGAGCCTAGGCTCCTTGCTGCCGTTCAGCCCTGAAATTTCTGCTGCCCAGGCTGGGGAAGATGGGAGTCAAGAGCAGGGTCCGAACCATATACCAAGGTAGATTGTCTTCGTTCAAATCGTTGTCGATCTCATGCTCAACCGCCCCGTGAGCCCGGGGCCACTCGGTCCAGTGGAGACTCTGGTCGATGTGGTGAACGGTGTGGTAGCCATGATTGAAGTGCATCCAATTGTTCAAACGACCCGTAAAATTTCGGGCGAAATTGATCGGGGAATGCTCGTCGGTATGGTGGTGCTGGAAGTACCCCGTGGACACCATCGTGATCAATCCAAACATCTGTGGAATCACAATAAAAACAAGCGCCTTTTCGGAGTCGATGAAAAATGCCGCCGCTAGGAACACCCAGTGCAGGAGAATCTGACTCAACAGATACCAAAACCGTCGTGGCTGACGAACCCGAAAGGAGGCGATGTATCCAAAGACCGCACCCACATACAGGACGCCACCGAAGGCTGTGTACCGGATGAGGTTCCACAGATTGTTGTGCTCAGAAAACCGATAGGTCAGGGTCATGTCCCCAGGGTGATTGGAGAATCGATGGTGGTTGTTCACGTGGGTTGGCAGCCAAGAATAGGCCCCATCGCCTCGCAACAAGACCAGCCAATAGTCCGTGAGCACATTTAGGGGCTTGCTGTGCCACATGGAAAGGTGTGCGTGATTGTGGAGAATACAGCCTGTTCCGTAGGCCATCGCACAGCTCAAGACGACCAACGGAACATGAACCGCTGCCAGATTCCACTGAAGAATGAACAGACCCGTTGCACACGCCAAATAGATCAGCGCAATCCAGTCTGCTTGGAACCGAAGCGCGCTCATGCAGCAGGGTGCTGAGACACGCGGATTTTCTCAAGCCGGGCGTACAGAAACTCCGTAAAGAAGCCGTGCATCAAGAACCGCTGAGTGAGGTTCCACGGGCCCAATAAATACATGGGGTACTTGTTGTAGGCCATCTCGATGATGGATGGGTCATCCACCATCTTGGCGATTCGCAGAGCGATGGACTGGTCGAAGTTGAAGCCGTTGATGGCTCCCCTGTACTCGTCCCGGGTCAGGAAGAAACAGAACAAGCACATGAACAGCACATGCCCGGTCTCAAAGTCCAATACCTGGGTCCACTTCTTGTGGTTGGTGTCGTAGGTGACATCTATGGGCATCCAGTGGTCCCACTTGAGCTGGTCGTGGGGCTTGGGCCAGCCGGTGTC
>CAWVVG010000045.1:0-13951 GCA_963932775.1 uncultured bacterium | reverse complement strand
CCTCGCCTTCGCGCCAGGCTGCCCTCCGTTACCAAATCCACCACCATCCTATGTTCGCGCACCTCAATACTTGGATGGGCGTGCACTGCAGCGAGGAGAGCCCGCATGATCTCCGCACCGGTGCTGTCCTTGCTGTGCAAGATCCGTCGTGCTGAATGCCCGCCCTCTCGGTGAAGATCGAAGTCGTCCTCTCCACGGTCGAAGTTGCAGCCGTAGGCCATCAGGTCCTCAACTGTGGACCGTGCTGATCTGGCTACGCGCTCCACTACTTCTCTATGGCACAGTCCCGCACCCGCAGTGAGCGTATCCTCCACATGGGCTTCCCATGAGTCATCCTCCCGCCACGCGGCAGCGATACCCCCTTGGGCCATCGCTGTGTTGGTGAGCGTACTGTCCGCCTTTGTAAGGAGCAGCACCTGCCCAGCATCCGCCATCTTCAGGGAAAAGAGCAACCCTGCGATGCCAGACCCAACCACGATGGTATCTGTCTGTTCACTCATGGGCCGACTCTATCCCATCCAGTCGCCATTCGGTGCCCCACAATCATTTGCGGGGCACCGAATGCCCAGTCCTTGCCCAGCCCAGGCCGCACCCATAGGACATTAAATGTTCGCATTATTGTTGATGCAGTTCGCCTTCGCCGGCGAGATCTGGAAGTCCGACCAATCCAACGGCTCCATTTCATTTACCGACTCCCCGCCGTCTACCGATACATTCAGCCTGTTCGATGTCGATGGGCCGCCGCCACAAGTCAAATACGTCACAACCCGGAATTTTCCAAACCTGGACAAGTATGACAACTTAATCATGGGCTCTGCGACTCAGTACGGCGTTGAATCAGCCTTGGTAAAGGCGGTGGTGCTCGCAGAAAGTGGAATGAATCCGGATGCAGTGTCGCGGACCGGGGCCCAAGGCCTAATGCAACTGATGCCTCCGACGGCTAAGGAACTGGGTGTGATCAATGCCTTTGATCCCGCAGAGTGTATTGATGGCGGCACACGATACCTGGCGAAGATGCTGGTTATTTTCTCCGGCGATCACCAGCTCGCAGTAGCCGCGTACAACGCAGGCCCAACTCGAGTCAAGCGTATCGGGCGCATACCTGATATCGAAGAAACGCAAACTTACGTCAAACGTGTAATGGCGTTGTATCGTTTATTCCGCCTCCACAGGCCCATCTCGCCCCCCAGGGATCAACAGTGAAAAGCAAAGGTTTCTGGAACTTGCCCAACTCTTTGACGGTGGCCCGAATTGCATTGGTGCCCGTCATGGTTTGGATGTTGCTCGACGAGCCATCTCCCGAGCTGGCCAAGATCTCTGTGGCAGTGTTCGTGGCCGCTATGATCACGGACATTGTGGATGGCTGGTTGGCACGAAGATGGGACCTTGTGAGTCCGGTCGGAGCCTACCTCGACCCACTCGCCGACAAGCTGATGACCATCACGGTCTTGGTGATGTTGGTCCCCCTTGGACGGGCTCCTGCATGGATTGTGGCCGTCTTGCTTTGCCGTGAAGTGGCCATCACAGGGCTTCGAAGCATCGCGAGTCAAGAGGGCATGGTCTTGGCGGCGAGTTCTCTTGGAAAGCTCAAGACTGTGTACTTGGGTACCTCCATTGGCTTTTTGCTCTGGCACCATGAAGTGCTCGGCTGCGATACCCACTCTGCTGGCATCGTCTTGCTGTGGATAGCCACAGTGTGTTCACTGCTCAGCGGACTGCATTACTTCCGTGAGTTCGTGAAGAAAACCAAGCTGACTGCTTGATGGTTGGTTGAGCCACCGAGGTGGTCACCTATGTCATCGCAGCGACGGTACGACGAAGACCTTCGACGAGTGTGAACTCAGGCTTCCACCCCAGCGTGGCCGCGATCCGAGTGGGATCGGCCCAAGTCAATGAGACGTCACCCCGCTGAACATCCGTGCGCTCGGACAACACCACCTTCCCTGTGGCTTCACCGATGTCAGCAACGAGCTGGTCGAGTGTGACAGGGCGACCGCCCCCTACGTTTAGTACCGAAAAATCCTGGGGCACATCCAAGGCTGCCAGGACCGATGAGACTGCGTCATCCACATAGGTGTAGTCCCGCCGGCTGGTGCCATCCCCAAATAGAGTGATGCATTCGCCAGCTTGAACAGCACGGATGAATTTCGATATGGCCATGGTCGGACGCTGCCGTGGTCCGTATACGGTAAAAAACCGCAGCATAGTAATGGGCTGGCCCCAGCTCAGGTGGGCGCCGTGACACATCAGCTCCGCCGCCCGCTTGCTTCCCGCGTAGGGACTCGATGGAAATCCGAGTCCATCGGACTCGGAGAATGGGCCATCGGTTCTCTCTCCATACACGCTACTCGAGCTCGCGAATACCATCGGTACCCGGTCCCGCTCTCGAAGGGCCTCCAACAAGGTCACCGTTCCACCAACGTTCACACTCGCGTATTCGGCTGGATTCTCCAAAGACTCGCGAACGCCGGCCTTCGCCGCCAGGTGAACCACCCCGTCTACGCCCCTCATGGATTCCTCAACCGCAGCCCGGTCTCGAACATCGCCGTGAACCAGCTCGATGTTCAGGCCCTCAAGATTCTGTGTCTTCAGCGCTGGGTCATATGCATCATCAAAATTGTCCAGGACGGTGACCTCGTCTCCACGATCCAGCAGGGCCCGTACCAGGTGTGACCCGATAAACCCCGCTCCGCCGGTTACCAAAACTCTCACCACAGCTCCTTGTATTGCTCGTACAAGCGAGTATGACGGGTTTCCATCGATGTGGACACTCCCCGGATATAGACTTCCCGAACCGGGTGACGTGGCTGAAGGGGATCACCAGCAACCACAAAGAATGTCGCTTCAGCTCCCACAGCCAGCCGCCCAAGATTCGGCTGACCAAACAAGTCCATGGGATTGATTGTTAAGGCGCGAATGGCCTCCCCCCACGGCAAACCATGGGCGACCGCGAGCCCTGCGAGCGTAGGTAGGTTTCTCACCTGATGGGCATCTCCACTTCTGAAAGAGAGCCGCACGCCGGCCTTGTGAAGCAATGCTGCATTGTCGTATCGGGCGTGGGGGTGTTGGAAACTACCCGGCTGAGCATCGAGGGGACCGAGGATGACCGGTAGTCCGGCATCGGCGATCCGATCGGCGACAAGGTGGCCCTCAATACAACCCACCAAGGCTGCACGCAGTTTCTGCTCCGCAATCAGGTCAATGGCGCGCTCGATGTCATCGGCACGGTTGGCACGAACAAGCGCCAGCAGCTCACCCGAGCACAGCTGCCCCGCGATCTCCTTGACGCCGCTCTTGCCCTTGTCGCCCTTCTTGTTTCGCTTGCGGTCTCCCTTGGCATGCTCTTCGAAAAAATGTCGCCACTTCTGCATGACACCGATCCGACTCTTTGGGCCGTCGTGTGCCTGCGCAGCACGTCCAACGTTCATGCAGAGCCCAGCTGGGGCAGCCAGCACGACATCGCCCAGCCGGTCTCCCACAGTACGCATCAGTGCGGCTTGCCCAGGAATCATCCCAGTGCTTTCAGGATTCAACAAGATCGATGTGATGCCATTGACCCGTGCGACCGGTATCAACTCAGACCGCGGGTTGTAGCCATCCACTGCGCGTGCATCCGGTGCTTGGTTTTCCTTCGTGCTGGCGTCGTGGGTGTCCGCTTCCATGCCCACCTCAACGAGGCCGAGCCTGCAGCCAGCATCGGTAAAGCCTGGAACGATCCAGGCTCCATCCAAGTCGATGCCTCCCGTCACGGAAGGTCCGACGGCCTCAATAATGCCGTTGCGCATGCGCAACCCACCTGTGGCGGTGCTTCCATCCGGAAGAACCAACACACCGTTCGACCACTCCATGGCCGTTGAGGCCATCAGCCGAGCCGGTAGAAAGCCTGCGGATACACCGAGGCCAAGAAATCCACGTCGAGACCATTCAGGGTCGAGCATCGGGGGTACCCTCCTTGTTTCGGTCATACACTTGAATCCCATCGATCCAGGTCGCCGTATTCAGACTGTACACATCGAGGGGGTGACCGCTGAACATGGCAAAGTCCGCGTCCTTGCCCACCTCAATGGTACCCACACGGTCCTCAAGACCCAGTATTCGAGCGGGGTCGCGAGTAATGGTTTCCAGCGCATCCGCCTCCGACATACCGTAGCGGAGAGTCTTCGAGGCCTGAACATTTAGCCGCTGCACCTGATTCGATGAGTCCGAATGAATGGCCACCGGTACGCCCTCCGCCTTTACCATGGCGGCGTTGTGCGGAATTCCATCGAAGGCTTCCATCTTGAACCCCCACCAGTCGGCCCAAGTCGCGATGCCCGTACCGTGTGCCAAAATCAGGTCCCGAACCTTGTATGCCTCGAGCGCATGCTGAATGCTGGAAACCGAGACGCCAAACTCATCCATCAACCGAAACACACCTTCAATATCGTCATGTCGGTAGCAATGGACATGCACTCGCACCTTGCCATCCAACACATCCAACAAGGTCTGTAGGTTGGCATCCCTCGGCGGGGGATCCTTGCCCAGTCGAGCCGTTCTGTGGTCTTGGGCAGATTGAAAGGCTGCACGCAGGTACGCCACGTTCCCCATGCGAGTCTGGGGACCGTTCTCGTCCGAGCCATACACCCGTTTGGGATTCTCACCGCAGGCCATCTTGATCCCCCGGGGCGCGCCCGTGAACTTCATGCCCGCCAGGGTCCGCGATCGCCGCAACTTCAGAATCGCCGCTTCGCCGCCCACCAAATTGGCCGACCCAGGCAACACCTGGATCGTGGTCACTCCACCGGCCCGAGCCCTCTCGAAGGCTGGGTCCGACACATGAACCGAGTCCTCCGCTCGTACCCGCGCCGTGATCGGTGAGACGGCTTCGTTTCCATCTCCATGGGCCTTGGCGCTCGGCCACGGGTACACCCCCATATGAGAGTGGACATCGATAATCCCCGGCATCAAGTACTGACCCTCGGCCTGTACAGTCGCCATGCCATCGGGAACGAGCACGTCTGCACCTACCGCCGCGATCTTTCCATCCCTGACCAGTACATTTCCAGTCTGGATGATTGGACCCGAGATGGGAAGAATCGTAGCACCCACGATAGCAAAGTCCGCAGCAGCGGCGAGCGGTATCAGGGATAGAAACCAAGCGAAGATCATTGCATCAACCCATCAAGCAATCGGTGGACATTGGACGGTACACCATTGTTGCGGTGTCTCACCACCCCATTTCCATCAAGAATCAACACCAGGGGAATACCACTCACTTTATAAGCCGACTGAATGCTGCCCTTCATGTCCATCACCACAGGCCAGGTGATCCCCATTTGCTCGGCTGCACGCTTGGCGGTACCAATGGATTCGCCAGCATTGACGCCCACGACATTGATGGCTCCGCCATAGTTGCCAGCGACCTTTACAACCTCTGGAGCCTCCTTGCGACAGGGCCCACACCAGGAAGCCCAGAAGACCAACATCGTCGGTTTGCCACGGAATGAGGCGAGGCTGGTCGGCCCACCGCGCATCAAAGATGCTTCAAAGTTGGGCGCCTGCTGACCCTCATGAGGACCTACCGGTGAACTGCTGCATGCCATCAAGCACAACACCAAAACTCTCATTGCCCAATTGAAACCCATACATCACAGCTATCATGGGACCGGCATCTGCCCACTACCGTGCTATACGGCGGCCATGCGGCGCATTTTGTTGAATCTGATGTGGGCGATGACCCGACCTTGGTTGTTCTTGTTGGATGCCGAGCGTGCACACCACTTGGTGATGGGTATTCTAGGCCGATGTCCCCGCTTTCATGCCTGGATGGTTCGAATATTGGGTGGCCCTACCCTATCCACCGGACCGGTTCAGGTGGGCTCGCTCACCCTCGCAGGGCCGGTTGGGTTGGCCGCAGGGCTGGACAAGGATGGCGTCGCGATCCCCTTCTGGCCCTCCCTTGGCTTTGGGTTCATCGAAGTGGGAACCGTGACTGCACTCGAACAGCCTGGAAACCCTCGGCCGCGGTTGTTTCGTTTGGTGCCCGAGCGCGCCCTCATCAACCAGATGGGCTTCAACAATCGGGGAAGTGAAGACCTGAGCCAACGAACCCAGGCGCTCCGAGCACTCGGGCACTGGCCAACCGTCCCCGTTGGAGCCAACATCGGCAAGAGCAAGGCTACACCCCTCGATGAGGCCACTGCGGACTACCTCCAATCCGTCGAGCGGCTCAAGTCTTCAGTGGATTTTTTCACCGTCAACGTGAGCTCGCCCAATACACCCGGGCTCCGCTCGTTGCAGCAGGCGGATGCTCTTCGGGAACTCCTGAGCGCGGTGGTTCCCGCAGCAGATGGCCTGCCGGTATTCGTAAAATTCTCTCCCGACTTAGAAGATGATGGCCTAGACGAAGCGGTCGACATCGCCATCGAGACGGGCTGTACGGGAATCATCGCGACGAACACATCACGCACTCGTCCGGGTACCACTGGACGACTGGGAGCAGAGGGAGGCATGTCCGGGGCCCCGCTGTGGGCGCTCTCTCGGAAACGAATTCAGCGAATCCTCGACCACTCAGACGGTCGAATTCCCGTCATCGGTGCCGGTGGAATCCGTTCCCCTGAGCAGGCTGCAGAATTGCTGGACGCAGGCTGCGTAGCCGTCCAACTCTATAGCGGCATGATTTTCGATGGACCAGGCCTGCCACACCGGATCAACGACGGGCTGGCTCGGCGGCGTTGATGTGGACACTGCTGCTGCTCTTGGGATGCGCCAAGGAGGTGCCTCCACACCTGCGCCCCATTGCGGATACGCCACCTCACCAAAGTGAGGCATCGCTAAGCTCCCTGGTAGGGGCCGACCCATTGGTTCGCAGGCCCTCCCCCCGTGAGGCCGGAGATTGGCAAGACATAGAACATGGCGAGTTCATCGAGCATTGGGCACGCAAGGCAAGAACGGGCTCCACCATCCCTTCCGACTGGGTCAATGTTGAGGCTCACAATCGAGGTACTATTGCAGTTGCCCTCGCGAGGGGGGCGCGTTTGTCCGGGCTCGAAGTGATCCGAGATGAATGGGATCTGGCCTGGGAGCGGTCCATCGCCGCCTGGCTCGGCCTGAGTCGGGTAGAGGTCCGACCTTCCTCCAAAGCTCCTGCCAACCCCCTCGCCTGGCTTTCAGGCTCGCACCCCCAAGCCAAGCTCGCCTCAGCCCGCCACATCGCGACCCGTTCCGTCCTTCTCGGATGGCTGGACGGCCCGGAGATCCCACTCGAAGCGGCGGCCAAAGCCTTGAGGGCTCCGACCATGACGGGTTTGGCCGACTCGCCACTGGGCAGACTGATCGACAACCGGGCCAGCAAAGCGAGTGACGCTCAAGCCGCAGCAGAAGGTACCGACCTGCTCTGGACGGCCACCACACACGCCCTGGCGTGGGCCGCTGCCGATAGGGACTCGGATCAGAACCGACTGCGCAAGGAACGGGATGCATTTCGGTCCGAACACCAACAAGACCCTGTGAGCTGGCACCTGCACCAGGCCTACAACAAGCTCTTATTGGATGCAGGAAACCCATCCTCTGTGGCCCTCGCACTGGTGGCTTACACCGGTACACGAATGAACGATACGTGTACCGATACTCCTTGTGAGGGCTTGGACAAGATGAGCACACTTGTTCGCTCTGACTCCTGGAGCCCCACCAACACAGGCGCACGCTGGGCATGGTCCGTCATTGCAACCAAAGAGGCCCTCGACACCCTGGAGGCATCCCTAGACAAACCCTCGCTGTACCGGCGCCTGCCCGAAGTGGCAGACACCCTCACAGGCCTCAATGGCGGCGCAGTCGACCTTGCCTTCATTCGGCATCGCGTCCCCTCACCTGCTTTGTTCCTGACCATCTCGCGGCTTGCAGACGGTGTGCACTCAAGCCAGGTGGAAGGAGCACTCAGAGCCGTGAAGATGCGATTAATCGCAGTCTGTGATCAGGCCCTTGGGCACCCGATGCCTACGGATACAGCTGACCAAATCCGACGGATCCGGCGTCAGGCCAAAGCGCAGCTATAGTTCGGGCGCTTCAATCTCGAACGTGATGCGGCTCGGGACTGAGCTCAACACACCGTCGTTCACCGTCAGAGACACGCCGTATGTGCCTTCGATGTCTGGAACAAAGTCCGCCAGACTGCTGGTGGAAGAATTCAACCACGCCGTTGACCCGACCGGCACATCGTCCAATGCCCATGAGAAGGTCAGACCGGATCCATCTGGGTCGAAGGACCCTGAACCGTCCAGGTACACCGTTGCACCTACCATCAAGCTGCTGGCGCTGAGATCGTAGTCGGCCGCTGCCACGGGTCGGGCCGCAGCGATGCCATCGCAGTCGTTATCCACCCCCACGGAGATCTCAGGAGCTCCGGGGTAGACGTCTGGATTCTCGTCATCACAGTCCCCATCCTCACCACGCCAGCCATCGCCATCGTGGTCAAACTGGGGGCATGGGTGGTTCGGCAGTCCGGGACTGCCCCAGTCACTCCCTGGGGCCCAAGGACCTCCCGCGAAACACCACACCTCGGGTTCATCGTTGAGGTGGGCGCCCACATGGTCTGGGTCCAAGCTCAGGCTGTACCCAGAAGGGTCGGGCATAGTGGCGCCATCGTCCCAGTTGACCTGGTCGATCAAGACTCCATCAGCTCGCACCCGAAGGTGGTCCACTTCATTGCTTAGAGACATTCCGGTGTAGCTCAGGTCGAGCTCGAGGCCTCCATTTGTGGTCGTGTCTCCGTTGTTGCCAATGACGGCCCGCGCGCCAGCGGGGAGAAGGACCGGCACCGGGTGGGCCAAGAAAACCGACTCATCCCCATCCGAGAGGAGCTCCAAGCCATTCAAGACCACCAAGCGACCAGAGAGGTTGGTCAACTCGAACCACTCGCCGTCGATGTCCCGTACGGCATTGGGGTTGAGCATCACCTCGGAAATCACCAAGTCACCCGAGGCCCACAGGCCCTCATCGACCAAGCCGTCACAGTCGTTGTCTACGAGATCATCGGCCACTTCAACGGCCTCTGGATGAATCGCATCATCGGCATCATTGCAGTCGGCCACGCTGATTCCATCGCTGCAGCTGTTGAAACCATCGCCGTCTTCGTCAAAACCCTCGTCGATCAACCCGTCGTCGTCGTTGTCGAGGCCATCGCAGACTTCTTCGGTGGGACAATCGGCGATCCCGTCCCCATCGCCATCGAATCCTTCATCGATGTCTCCGTCCCCGTCGTTGTCCACACCATCGCAGTCTTCTTCGTCAACACAGTCAGCCACGTCGTCGCCATCCACATCCGAGAAGCCCTCGTCGATCACTCCGTTGCAATTATTGTCTTCGCCGTCGCAGTCTTCAGCCCGGCCAGGAAATATCCATTCGTCGGTGTCATCACAGTCGCCGTCGGCAAGAGTGACACCATCGCCATCAGCATCATCGGCCGCGACCGTGACGCTGCTACCTCCTCCTCCGGCCTTCTTTTCATCACCACCCTTGCAGGCAACAATAAATACCAAGGCAAATACGGTTCGAATGTGCATAAACTCTCCGTTTAAGTTGTCGTTAAAGGATGGTACTCGACCTGTCGATTCAAGAGCAATGCTTTCCGTGCCTTGACACCCATGGAGCACTTGTTAGAAACGGCGCCATTGCGGGAGTAGCTCAGTTGGTAGAGCATCAGCTTGCCATGCTGGATGTCGCGGGTTCGAATCCCGTCTCCCGCTCCACTTCAGCGCCGTCCTTATGGGTCGGCGCTTTTGTTTGGATCATACTTGGGCGCGTCCGTCGACATAGGTGCGCCCCTTCCATGTAGCCTTCACGCCAAACATAGAGCGCAACAGGATCCAAACCAACAAAACATTGGCGATGGGATGAGCCCACGCGATCCACCCAGAGCGTCCATCCCGCACCTCTAGTCGATATCGAAACAGCAACTGAAGGGCGCAGACAACTGCGAACCACGCCAGGCTCACGGTACTCGGGACTCCCCAGCCCCAAGCCCACCGAGCAACGCACCCTAAAGCCAGCCCTGCCCAAGGCAGCAGCGCACCGACACAGATGAACAATGTCGCGCCCAAAGCCAGCGAAGGGCGGCGCCCCATGCCTTCGTACAAATTCTTTGAGTACCCACTGACTATGGCGCCCAGACTATCGTACAGGCGAACTGAGAATGCCCACGGAGCCACCACCATGGCCACACCATGGCCCCGGCGCTTGAACTGCTCGGCGAGTCGAACATCCTCAAGAATCTGATCTTTGACGCACCCATGACCGTTCATGCTCTCGTAGGTAGGTCTCTCCACGAGAATAAATTGCCCGTTGGCGAAGGCCACAGGATTCCCGGGATCGTTCACACCATCAATGTCGACCGCTCCGCGAATGAGCCACCCGATGGCGGGAATCAGCGCACGCTCCCACAACCCATGTAGATCCCACGACCCGTATGCACTGATGAGTCGAACATCCCGCTCGATCATTTGCGGAACCAGGGCGGCGATGGCCTCTGGTGCAAGTCGCACATCGGCATCCACAAAGGCCAGCAACTGTCCCCGTGCTTCGCCAGCAGCACGGGCGCATGCCCACGGCTTACCCGCCCACCCCAAAGGTGGCTCCACGCCTTGCACCACATAGACCCGCTGATCGCCATCGGCGGCGGCAGTGGCCTCGAGTGCGGTGTCATCGGACGAGCGATCGTCGACTACGATGACTTCAAAATTCGGCCACTGCGTGAGCAGTGCCGCACGAACACAGTCTCCAATATTCTCGGCCTCATTGCGCGCAGGAATACAGATGCTCACCAGAAGGTTTGAGCCCGCGACCGGTGCGCCCAAGGCCGGCCGCGACACCGACCAGCGGCGCCCCCAGCTCGGTACCCCATGGACCAACGCCCCCCACAATACGGTGAGAAGCCCCAGATATCCGCCTAAAAAGTAGTCCGACAAATAAGGCTGATCCCACATATCAGAGCGACTCCAATGAGCCGTCCTTGACCGCCACCAAGCCCGTGAGCCCATCTGGAATCCGGGTCACCAAATTGGCGGAACTTGGTACGATTTGTACACCCCTTGGGACACAGCGACCGGCGGCCACAGACACTCCGGCCCCCACTGTGGAGCCATCGCCAAGGCACACGCCTGCCATATTCAGAGGTGCCGGATAACGCTTCCCGTTCGCCTCAACCTGAACGCCCTGGCCAAAGGAAACATCCATCAACACCCCGGTGCGCTTCAGTGCCGAAGCCCGACCCAACACACCGAGCTGCATCAATCCACCCGCAGCACTCAAGGGCCCCAAGAGTGAAAACTTAACCATCGCCTGCCGTTGAATCCGTGCGCCCTGTCCAGTCACGCTGAATTCAACCAATGCAAGGTCTTCAACAACAGTTCCTACACCCAGCACTGAGCCCCGCACCACCGCATTCGCACCAATCTCTACGTTATCGGCCAGCCAGCACCCCTCGACCACAGCCGTTGGGTGAATCCGACAGTCCTTGCCTTGCCTACCCAACTGAGCCCCGATTCGATGGGGCCGGAGTGAACCAGCCTTGAGTGCGGTCCACACTCCGCGAGCGAACACCTCGATAATGTTTCGGCCCATCAGGTTTCGCCACAGGAATGGCCCCAAGCCCAAGAGGTTGGCCCACAACAATTGAAGCCAGTGTCCTGTAGGCATCACGAGCCGATCTGAAATCGGCAACTCCACAACAGATGCGCCATGGTGTTCCTCAGAGAGCGGAAACTCGAGCATCCGCTCCTTCGGGTCTACGCCTGTGGGTACGGCGGCCGCGATCCTCTCCGGGGTCACCGCTCCGCCTGGCGCCAAGTACACCAACCAGGGACCCTCGTCGCCAAAACACAGATCGGAGATGAAGTTCCCCAGCCGGCCCTCCATGGACCATGCAATGTCTTGTTCACCCGCCAGGTCTGCAAATGCAGCAACCGCATCCGAGGTCAAGACAACATCGGACCGGACTAAAAAGCGTCCCTTTTCTTCTGGAAGGGGTTCATCCCCCAGGAATGAGATGCTGGCCCCCATAAACGCTCGCTCAACGTGATCCCCTAAGTTCCGTCCGAGCCAAGTCCGTGTTGTGGCGGGGCCATCCAAACCCTCCAAAACAATGCCGGACTCGAACCGTCCAGCCACCAAGCCAGCCAGCATGCCCATCACCACAATGGCACCACACGGACTTGTCCTCGGCCCCATTCAGGTACCTCGAACAGGCGCTCAAGTTCGGCAACAGCGCTGGAATACACATCGGGCTCCGCGTCGGGGTCTGTATGAATCACGAGATACCGTATCCCAAGGCGTTCTGCAGTGGATGAAACCGCCTGATGGAAGGTGTCAGGATCGCTGCGGCTCTCGGTTCGAATTCTTCCCCACAGGCGCATCGCTTGAGTATTCCCAACCTGGTTCAGCATCCCAGCAATAGGCTTCCCATGAACTGTTTGCTCGAATAAATAGGGCCGACCTGGCTGCAATGGATAGTTGATCACAGCTCCATCAGGAGCATCCCTCAGAGCAACCAATGAGGGCGCTGAAACTGTGGACACTAAGGTGTTGAGCTCCGCTGCCGGTGACATCCAGCGGGCCTCCAATAATATGAGTGCGATGCCCCCCAACGCCATCCGCCGGCCACGCATGTCCAAGGCCACGCCCGCCATGAGCGACAACGCGAGCGCCGGACCCAGCGCCAATTTCCAAGGCAAGGAAAGTGAATCAAAGCCAGGCCACGCCTCCAACAAAAAGAATGGCAGCGGCACGGCGAGATCGCCAGCGATCAACACGGGCCGAGCATTGTGAATCAACACAGGGCCGAGCGAGAGCAGCAAACAAGCCAGCCCGCCCCACATGAGGAAGCCAGTATGTCTCCGGCGACGCAACCCCGCCCAGCCGCAAAGCCCCAGCAACACAAACCCGAGGTAATGGGCGTGGACAAACTTCTCGTCGTGGTGCGATATCTTCCGGAAATCAGGGGAACGATGCGCACCAGGCATCACGTAGGTCAGGGGATCGGCAGAGCCTGAGGTGCGATTGACGCCTTTCACCATCTCCTCAGTCTTGATCTCTGTGAGCGAGTCTCTGGAGTCATTGACCTCCAAAACCGACATCGCAAGCAACCCCGTAAGGAGCAATCCAAAGCCCAGTGGCATCCATCGGCCCCTGGCCCGGATGGACGAGCCGTCTCCAATTCCACCCACGCAGATGATGACGGCAAAAACGAATGCCACCACGCCGCCATACCAGTGGGCCACCGCAGCAAGAGGCAGAGACAGTGCAGCAGCAAGCACCGACCGAAGAGTGTGGTGCACGGCAGCACGCCACACCAGCCACACAGCAAGAGCAGTCCACCCAACAGACATCGCCTCCGTGGCACCATTGTGGACGTGACTCGACAACAAGGGGGAAGCCATAAAAGACAAGCCACTGACCCACGGCCCCCAACCAGGCCCCCCTGAGCCACGGCGCCATCTCAAAAACTCAGACGCAAACATGTGGGCCACAAGGCCAGCGAAGGTGAGTTGAAGCCAAACCAGGAGGGTGTACCCCACCGCAGGACCAAACATCAGCACCACAGGCATGACAAGGGTGGCACCGACAGGGTCGGTCACAAGCAAGGTACCGCCCATTGGGAAATTTAAGGCGCTGGTCAACCACGGGGCCTCCCCCGCGGCCACCGAATTTGCCCAATGGGAGAGCGACCACAAACTGTTCCAAACATCGGTTCCAGCTGAAGCCGGTACCGCGTCGCCGACCACAAGGGCCGAAGGCCAGGTGAGGCATATCGCGACCAGAAAATAGGCCGTGGTCTTGGCAACGGTGCTGCGCATAACGATGATTCTAACGCCAGTGGAGATACCCGGTCGAGTACGATACAGACCTTCCATCACTGGAGAGACCATGTCCTTGACCCCAATCCTTCTTGCATCCCTTCTCACTGGCTGTGGAGAGAAGA
>CAWVVG010000044.1:0-14106 GCA_963932775.1 uncultured bacterium | reverse complement strand
CTCGTCTTGGTACCGATGGTAGTGCCCCAAAAGGGCCCTCCGATGTCGCCCGGTTTATCGATCACACACTGCTCAAGCCCACCGCTACTCGGGAACAAATTATTCAAGTATGCGAGGAGGCCCGGCAGTACGGCTTCGCATCGGTGTGTGTCAATAGCACATGGATTCGCTTGGCTGCAGACATGTTGAATGGCTGTAAGACCATGCCAATCTGTGTGGTGGGGTTCCCGCTCGGTGCCATGGCTACTCGCTCAAAGGCACTTGAGACCCGTGAGGCCATCGCGGATGGCGCAGAAGAGATCGATATGGTGATCAACATCGGCGCACTCAAGGGCGGCGATCACGATCTGGCGTTTCAGGACATTCAGGCGGTCGTTCGTGCAGCCCAGGGCCGCCCGGTGAAGGTCATTCTCGAGACCACGATGCTCGAGCGTGACGAAAAGATTGTCGGCTGTACTTTGTCGAAGGCGGCAGGTGCGGCATTCGTAAAGACGTCCACCGGTTTTGGTGGAGGTGGGGCTACGGCCGAAGATGTGGCGCTAATGCGCGCTGTGGTGGGTCCGGACATTGGAGTGAAGGCCTCGGGTGGTGTTCGCAGCGCAGAAGACGCCCATAAGATGTTGGCTGCAGGCGCAAATCGCCTGGGCGTGTCCGCAAGCGTGGCCATTGTCACCGGCGGAACGGGCACGGGCGCCTACTGAATGGTCCACGAGGCACTTCAAGCGAAGCGAGATGGACGCGCCCTCACCGAGGCGCAAATTTTCGAGCTTATTGCCGGTATCGTCGATGGCTCGGTCACCCGAGCGCAGGCCGCTGCATTTCTTAGCTTCGTCTTTATACGCGGAATGGACGTGGACGAGACCGTGAGCCTGACCATGGCCATGGTGGAGTCTGGGGACAGGCTGGACTGGTCGGGGCTGGATGGCCCCTTCGTCGACAAACACTCCACAGGAGGAGTCGGCGACAAAGTCTCGCTCATTCTTGCCCCACTCTGGGCGGAGCTGGGGAGTTTCGTCCCGATGATCAGCGGACGGGGACTGGGTCATACCGGGGGTACACTCGACAAGCTCGAGGCCATTCCTGGATTCAAGACCGACCTCGAATCGGATGCCCTGCGAACGGTTCTTTCGGACGTGGGTTGTTTTATTAGCGGTCAGACCGGTTCCTTGGCACCGGCCGATCGCTTGCTGTATGCCCTTCGAAACGAGACGAGCACCGTTCCTTCGATTCCGCTCATTACGGCCAGCATCTTGTCCAAGAAGCTGGCGGAAGGGATCGATGAATTGGTCTTGGACGTAAAGTGGGGGTCGGGCGCGTTCATGAAGACCCACTCCGATGCGTCGGAACTCGCGAATATGCTCTGTCGGGTGGGTCGGGGTGCAGGTCTGCTCACCCGGGCCGTACTTACGGACATGAATCAACCCCTTGGGCGAACCGTAGGAAATGCCATCGAGGTTGAGGAGGCCATTGCCTGTTTGAAGGGTGAAGGTCCTGGAGATCTTGCGAGCTTGACCGCCGATCTCATCGGCGATCCCCGTGCCCGCACCGTATTGGCGTCCGGGGCTGCCTATGAGCGATTCTGCCGAATGGTATCGGCCCAAGGCGGAGATCCAACGGCTCCTCTGTTGGGCGCTGGATGCAGCGAACGGGTAGTCGAGGCACAGGAGGCGGGGATGGTCATCGCTGCAGATGCTTTGGACATTGGAAAAGCTGCTTTCGTGTTGGGCGCGGGTCGAACGCGGTCGGATCAGCCGGTTCACCCTGGCGTGGGCCTCGAAATCCACAAGAAGGTGGGCGAGCGGGTGGAGCGAGGCGAGCCTCTGGTCACACTTCGGGTCGCTGAGCAAGGTGTAGACGAGGCGATAGAGTTGGTCCACGGTGCCTACTCGATCAGCGGCTGAATGATGTGGCCCAGGGTACGTGGGACGCTGATAGCACTCTTATTATTATGTTGTGTGGTCGAGGCGATTCCGGTCCCAGCTCTTCGTGAGCGGCATCTCAATCGGAGCCTGGCAAGAGAAGAAGCGGAGAGATGGGTTGGCATCCTCGAGCCATTCGGTGTGCATACGACCTCAAGTGAACTCCTCGGCCAAGCATTGACGGTGAGCCAGGAAGTCCGTGCAGTTCGGGCCATTGTTTTGGGTCCGTGGCGAACCTTCTCCAGGCAACTCAAGCTGGCCCAATCGTGGGGCTTGTTTGCTTATTCCGACCCTCACCCAGGGCGCTTGGTACTCGAAGGCCGGGCAAAGGATGGGGCTTGGGACATCCTGTTTCGGGCGCCAAATTCCGGTGACGAGCGCATCGGTAAGGTGGTGTTTAATCGGCGTATGCGGGGAGTGTGGGACGATGCGGGCGATCGGCCCAAACCAGGTCGTCTGTACAGCCGGTGGGTGACATGGGTGGCCAAAGAGGTCTTCGAGATCCGACCGGATATCGATGTCGTCCGGGTTCGCTTTGACCGCTTGAGTGTCTCCATGGATGGCCCCGGGACAACGGCCAATGAAGTGCCAAGTCACCGCCGAGAGCGGTATCGGGAAGACTACCGATGATGCGGGCTTGGGTTCAAATATGGGATCGTCGGGAGCCGCCTCATGTACTCGCTGCCATTCGAATCTTGCTCGCTACTGTTGTGTTGGTGGACTTGCTTCAGCTGGCGAGGCTCGATCTGGTGGTGACGCTGTATGCAGATGTGAGCGAGGGTGGGCTGGCCCAGATCATGAGTCGAGACCACCTGCCGTGGGCATACCGGCTGCTGGGCAATGGCCCTGGGATGGCCACTCTTTGTTGGAGTGTCGCGGTGGTCAGTGCGGCGATGTTCGGTGTGGGCCTCTGGACACGGGTCGCTGGGATTATATTTGTACTCGCGAGTGTCAATCTCGCTCAAATACTGCCACCGACTGACCGGGCGATCGACACCCTCATTCGAAACATGGTGTTGATTCTTAGTTTTTCTGGGTGCCATCGAATGTGGGCCATCGACGCATGGCTGCGCACCCGGAAGGGGTGGGACGGGTCTGACGTGCCGGCCTGGCCGCGTTTTCTTATCGTCGCCCAGATGCTCATCCTGTACGGCTCTGCAGGAGCCAAGAAAGTCGGCTTGAGTTGGACTCCAGTCGGAGATCTAAGCGCCATCTACGTCACCTTGTCTGACCCCAGCTTTGGCCTCATACAAGCGTCTACACTGGACCGGTTTTATTGGCTCACTCAGCTCACCACCGTGTCCATCTGGACATGGGAGTGGTTGACTCCACTCGCCGCATTCGCGTGGTGGTGTCGGGCTACGCGGAGTCGCTCAGGGCGTTTCCGAGCCTTTCTGAATCGGACCGAATTCTGGCACCGATGGGTGGTCATTGGTGGGTTGTTTCACCTTGGAACCATCCTCACCATGCGGCTTGGGATGTTTCCATTTGGCACGCTTGCTCTGTATCCGGCTTTTTTCCATCCAAACGAATGGCGCCGTTGGTTCGGGGCGAAACCCTGACCAACGGCGCCATTCACTCGGTGGGCCTGGCTTCAGTAGCCGACGGCATACCGGAGCGTGTGGTTGGATTCGTCGTAGTAGCTCATGTGGATCCGACTATCGGGGCCGACGTCGATGGATGAGTGCTTTCCTACCCAGCCTTCGGAGTCCACTGTGATGACCTCCCAGTCGCTGTCCTTGCGCTTCATCGCGAGCATGAGGTCCTTGGTGCCTTCGTCGTAGAATGAGATGAAGTACTCATCGGCATCATTGATGGCGAGCTTTGGATGCGCGCCAGTCAAGCCTTCGGACCAGACGGTCTCTGTGGTCCAGACACCGGCTTCGCGGCAGCTGAACATCAGGTCACGGGCACCGAGGTCTTGGTAGGTGATGCAGGCAACCGAGTCTTCATGCCGAGTATCCAAGCTGATTCCGTTGTACGTGCCCTCTTCAACAGTCTCCTCGAAGGGGCTCCAGGAGGGCATGAGATCGCCGAAGTCGAAAGTCTCAAGGATGTCTTCGACGTCCCAGGTGAAGCTGGTGTATTGAATCTGTGGGTTGAGTCCAAACTCTGCATTTGGGTCAAAGAAGGCCACGTGTGTGGTGCCGTTGGTGTCGACGTCCAGCGCCGTGTACAGGCCACTGCCGACACCAGTGAGCTCCCCCAGATAGCTGGTGCCTGCCGGGAAAGTGGCCAGAAGGCCAAAATCTGCAGCGAGGACCTCGGTGATGGCAGGAACTCCGTCGTCGCCGTTGAGGTAGGCGAAGGTCGGGACCTCACCCAGAATGCCACCACTAATGGCCACATCCACATACTGGCCACGGTCGGTTTCGCCGGTGACGCCACCGTCGATGGTTGTGGGGCTTCCCCAGGCGCCGGTACTGGAGCGGGTCACGTATTGCAGTGAACGCATCGATGTTGTGGTGTAGCTAACGTCCGAGGTGTAGGCGATGTGCAGCTTGCCGATGCTATCGAGCTCGGCATCAAGGTAGGCGCCTTCAAAGTCGGAATCTGCAACGACCACAGCATCGCCGGCGAGCTCGCCGCCCGCGGTGAACTGCACATAGAGCACTTCGCCTTCCGTGGCGTCGTTGAACACAATGTGCGCCTGCCCGGCGTTGTCTACTGCGATGCTGGAAGCGGTTCCGATGTTGCTGTCGAGGTCGACCTCATCGAAGTCAAAGCGCTCGTCTTCCTGGCCGTCGCAGTCGTTGTCCTTGCCGTCGCCGGTCAACTCAAGAGCGCCTGGGTAAATTTCGGCATCCGTGTCGTCGCAGTCGGTGTTGTCGACGACGTAGCCGTCCATCTCTGCACAGGCTTCAAGATCATTATCGGGGTTACCGAAGGTGTCGCCATCTTCGTCCTCGAAGTAGGTTTCTTTGGACCAGCCTTCGTCGATTACGTCATCACAGTCGTTGTCGAGGCCGTCGCATTCTTCGTCGGCGCCGGGATGCACATCGCTGTTCTCGTCGTCACAATCGCCATCCGCGATGGTGTGACCGTCATCATCGGCATCCGCAAACTCGGGGTCTTCGTCATCATCCGCGTCGGCATCAGCATCGTCATCGGAATCGGCATCGGCCTCGTTGTTGCCGCCGGGAAGGTTGTCATCCTGTTCTTCAAATTTTGAGGAACAGCCGACAAGGGCAAGGGCTGCAATAAGGGACAGGGTCGTAGTCTTCATGGGAACCTCCAGGCGCAAAAAAACATTGGCGCGCCGCTTTCGTAGAGCTTTGTGCCTCCGGATATCTTTAGAGTCAACCGTCTAAGGAACGAAGGCTGGCCTTTGTTTCACGACCGTTTCAATGGTTCAGCCTTCGTTTCAGAACCGTTGCATTTGTCTGCGCTGTGGTTCAATGCTGCGATGATTGCGACCTTTGTGAATGATCCGGCTTCCTTGCCCGAGCGGGCCATCTCACTGTTGGGTTTGGCGGTGATGATCGGCATCGCCTGGGTGTTGTCCACCAACCGCCGTGGAATTCGGTGGCGACCGGTGCTGTGGGGTGTCGGCCTGCAGCTCCTGTTCGGTATAATTGTGCTCAGCCCAGAACTTCAAGGCGTGTTCTTCGGCATAGTCGATGGCGGTGTGAAGAAGCTGCTCAGCTTCTCTGAAGCAGGCGCTGATTTTGTCTTTCAGTCTGTCGAGCCACACCAGATCAAGAACATGGCGGGCGCCGACGAGACCTTCATCGGTCGGATCTCTCCACCCATGAAGACCTTCGCGTTTTGGATTCTGCCGACGATCATCTTCTTTTCAAGCCTGATGTCGATCCTGTACCACTTGGGATTGATGCAGCGGGTCATAAAGGTCATTGCTCTGGTCATGCAGAAGACCATGGGCACCACAGGGCCCGAGAGCCTCTCCGCTGCAGGAAACATCTTCGTTGGGCAGACGGAAGCGCCTCTGTTGATCGCGCCGTTTGTTGAGAAAATGACGCGCTCGGAGCTCAATGCGGTGATGACTGGCGGATTCGCCACGGTCGCTGGTGGAGTCATGGCCGCCTATGTGGGCTTTCTTCAGGACATCCCGGGCATCGCTGGACACCTTGTGACGGCCTCGATCATGTCTGCACCCGCATCGTTGGCCATTGCAAAAGTCATGGTCCCTGAGGATGGCGAAATGGTCGACGCAGGCGATGTGTTGTCCCTCACCGTTGAGAAGGTGGACCGCAATGTACTGGAGGCGGCGGCACGGGGGGCCTCAGAGGGCGCGAAACTCGCCATCAATGTTGCGGCCATGCTCATCGCTTTTGTGGGTCTTATTGCCATGGTCGACTGGACCATCGGTTGGATGGTCTTGAGCGGAGAGCCGTTGTCGATGTCGCGGATTTTTGGCTGGGTCTTCTCACCCATTGCGTTCGCCATGGGCGTACCCTGGGCCGAGGCGACCATCGTGGGTGGTCTTCTGGGAGAGAAGATTGTGCTCACTGAGTTCATTGCCTACATCCATCTCGGCGAGATTGTGCAGAGCGCCACCCCAATCCTCTCGGAGCGATCAGCGGTGATCGCCAGCTATGCCCTGTGCGGTTTCGCCAACTTTGCGAGCATCGGCATTCAGCTGGGCGGCATTGGTGGGATCGCGCCCAGTCGAATGGGGGACTTGGCCGACCTGTCGATTCGAGCGATGCTCGGTGGATGTTTGGCAGCGTTTATGACCGCTACAGTGGCGGGCGTTCTCATTGGCTGAATACGCCGCCCCGCCGATGGTTGCCTTCCGCGATCAAGCCCTGCATTAGAAACAAGTCGACAAGCTGGCCCACGCCACAGAGCCCGCCCGTACAAATCCAGAGCAGCCCGGTCACCCATTTCCCTGCATAGAAGCGGTGGATACCGCAGAATCCGATGACACAGGCCAGCCAGAGGATGTAGCCTGTGCCGGTATCCAAGGGTTTTTCAATATTCATGGTTGCCTCCTTCAGGGATACGTCCTCAAACTGTGATTATTGCAAATGGCCGGGATAGGGAGGGCGAATGAAAGAGTCATACAAAGGAAAATCGCCCGTTATCGATCCGGAAGCCTGGGTCCACGACAACGCCGTGTTGATTGGCGATGTCACGGTCAAGGCACGGGCGACCGTCTGGCCCGGCTGTGTGCTGCGGGGTGATCAGGGTGCCATCGTGGTGGGCGAAGAAACGAGTATCCAAGATGGTACCATCGCTCATTGTACTGGAGGAATGTCTAAAACCGTGATTGGGGATCGGTGTACGGTCGGTCATCGTGCGGTGCTCCATGGGTGCATTGTCAGCGATGACTGTATGATTGGAATGGGCGCCATCTTGTTGGACAACTGCGAGATTGGAACGGGGTCAATAATTGGCGCCGGTGCCTTGATCGCAGTCGGCAAGAAGATTCCCCCACGGTCGAAAGTGATGGGTGTGCCCGGAAAGATCGTCGGAGAGGTGTCGGACTGGGAATACCAGATGATGATTGGCGGTGGCCACCTCGAATACCAGAAGCTGCTCGCCGTTTATGCAGAAGGCCCCGCAGGTGAGTGACCGCTCTCAGCGTCCAGGGTGTTTCGTTGCCGCTGTGATTCCGGCCCTTTTATTCGCGACATGGATCAGCGTATTCGCATGATTTGAGGCACCGGTTAGGGAGGTGCGTCGCACCGACCCGGGGGGGTCGAATGTGGTACTGTTTTCTTCCTCCGTCGGCTCCACTGTGTCCTCCCCGGTCACATTTCGTGGGTACCGTCAGCATCCCCATTCAATCCCATGCACATACGCAAACTTGAGCTTCAAGGCTTTAAGTCATTCCCCAATCGCACGAGCTTCCACTTCGGTCGTGGAGTCAGTGGTGTGGTGGGCCCAAATGGGTGCGGCAAGTCCAATGTGGTCGATGCAGTCAAGTGGTGCTTGGGTGAGCAGTCTGCCAAGAGCCTCCGTGGTCGGTCCATGGACGACATCATCTTTGCGGGGTCGGATAGTCGGAATGCGATGGGGCTGGCCGAGGTCAGCCTCACCTTCGACGCGGGAGACGAACCGTTCGTCGGCGAATTTGCCCGCTGCGAAGAGATCGAGATCACGCGTCGACTGTTCCGGGATGGGAACAGCGAGTACTTGATCAACCACCAACGGTGCCGGCTCAAGGACATTCAAGACATTTTTCGGGACACGGGCGCCAGCAATCGCCTTTACTCCTTCATCGAGCAGGGTCGAATCGGCGAGATTGTGAAGGCCAAGCCTGAACAGCGTCGCTCCCTGATCGAGGAGGCTGCGGGAATCGCGCGATTCAAGGCCAAGAAGCGGGAAGCCGAACAGCGGCTCGAGGGTACGAATCGAAATCTGGAACGAGCCACGGACCTGGTGGACGATCTGTCCGGCCGTCTGCGTTCGCTGAAGCGCCAAGTCAATAAAGCGACGCGGTATCGGCAGCTCCGTACTGAGGTGCGCCAAGGCGAGATATTTCTTGGAGTGGCCCGATACTCCGGGCTTAGCGGAGATCGGAAGGCGCTAAGCGAGACCCTTCGGACTGTAAGCAACACTGAAGAAGCCAAGCGGCGAGAGCTTGAGCGCCAAGACTTGGAGATCGCCTCTAAGCGAGAGGCGGTGGGTCTATTTGAAGGCGTTGTCGGCACCTTGAGGGATGAACTCGGCGAATTGGAAGCCACTCGGCGCGAGCAAGAGTCGGCGCGTCTGTATCAAGGCCGGGAGTCAAGCCAGTTGACCGAGCGGATTGAGCGCTTGGTTGCGTCTCGTGAAACGTCGGAAGCCGAGCTTCGCACGAACAGTGCAACTCGGGCAGCGGCACAGGAGCAGCACGACAAGGTGGAGTCATCGGCTGCATCGGTTCGGATTCGAGTGGAGCAAAGCGCCCAGGCTGCAGACGAAGCGGAAGAGGCCGTCAGCATTCGCAGGCGGAAGATTGAGGTCACCAAGGGTGAAGTGCTGGATTACATCCGCTCGCTGGCCCGGGATAGAGCCAACGTAGAGTCGGGACGGTTGAGGCGCGAGGACCTCGAGGGTCGCAATGCTGACCTTGGGTTCCGAATTCAAGCGGCACAAGATGCCGTTGGAGACCACAAGGGCGAAGTGGAGGAGGCCCGTACCGCGGACTTGGCGGCACGAGGAGAACTGGACCAAGCCCTGGCGATATCGACGGCAACTCGAGAGAGCTTAGATGCGGATCAGCAAGCCCTGAAGGATGCCCGATTGGGCCGCCGAGCGGCAGAGAGCGCACTGGTGTCGGCCGAGCGCAGTCTGGCCCACACCCGGGTTCGGTTGGAATCGATTCAGTCTCTGCAAGACGCCCACGAGGGAGTCGAGGAGCACGCAAAACAAGCCCTGTCTGTACAGGGGGTCCTGGGAACTCTGGCCGATCATCTTGATGTGGGCGAAGACCTGGAGTCCCTGGTTGCGACTGCATTGGGCAATGAACTGGAGTGTGTGCTGGTTCCTGACAGCGATACGGCCCTTAAGGTCGCTCGGTTGACCAAGGGACGCGTGAGCATGCTGCTTGTCGGTGACTCCGGCACGCCGGACGGAGCGCTGGTCTCTATGGGTGTAGATGAGGTTGGGCGGGGTGCGCTGGGTCGGATCATGGGAACAGTCCAAGAGGTCGGCGATCTCGAAACAGCCCTGCAGCTGCATCAAGAGAAAGGAGGCGCGTACATCGTCCCGGAGGGCCCCTCAGCGCTCCCCGTAATGGTCACACCCTGGGGAGAAATCCGCATTGGGCCAGCGAAGACGAATGCCACCGTAGTGTTGCAGCGGCGTCGTCAGCTGGCTCAGCTTCATGGTGAGATCCCAGAGTTGGAGGCCAGATTTACTCTCGCACAGTCCGCTGTTGAGGTCGGAACAAAGACCCAAGATGACGCCGCAGTATCTCTGGAGGCCACTCAGATCGTGTTCAACAAGGCGCGCCAGCGCGTTGGAGAGGCGCAGGTCGGTCAACGGTCTGCGCATTCTGAGTTGGAGCGGATTCTTCGTGGAAATGTGGACCGGGACCAACGTCTTGAGTCTCTGCGGACCGAGCAGACCTCTCTGACCACCAAGATGGCTCAGTTGAGCACCCAAGCGGTGGACCTTGGTGGAGCGATTGAGAGCGCCCAGTTCGCTCAGAGCACCAAAGAGGAGTCCCTTCATCTGGACCAACAGGCCATGGTTGAGGAGGAGGTGCTTGCCAAGGATGTACGTCAGAAGGCCGTGGTCGCTCGGACCGAACTCGCAGGCATCGAGCAGCAGGTTCGGGGACTGGCTCAGCTGGTCCACAATGCCCGCACCAGTGAGGAGAGCGCTGCCCGGCAGCTGACTGCATCGAGTCGGGACATTGAGGCAGCTCGCTTGAGGGTCGTGGCTCTGGCCGATGACGACCACCGCTTGGTAGACACTCTCGCTGAGATCAGTGAAAAGCAGTCGAGCAAGCGTGGAAAGATCGAGGAAGGAAAGGTCCAGATAGGGGAAGCACGGCATCTTCTAAAGACGTCGGAAGACTCTGTCCGGGGGCTTCGCGATGCCCGAGAGGCAGCGACCACAGAGCGCATGGAGCTCGAACGGCATCTGGAACAAGTCAAGCTCGAGATTGCACAAATTCGCTCCCAGCTGGACGAGCGGTATGCAGTCAGTGTCACGGGCTTGCTCGACAGGCTTGATCGCAACGGGCAGATTTTGATCGAGGTGCCTCCCGAGGCCCGAACGGTCTTGCAGGCGGAGGGTGAGGAGAATGAGGCGGAGGCTGCATCTGCAGCGCCCAACAGTGACCTCGAGGACCTATGCATCAAGCCCTCTATGCTCGAGAACGTCGAGCTCATCAAGGGCTGGGTTCTACGCCTGACTGAAGCCAAGCGGCGCCTGGAGCGTCTGGGTGAAGTAAACCTGGTTGCGGTTCAGGAATATGCAGAGATCAACGCGCGCTACGAGACGCTGGAGGCCCAGCGGGCAGACTTGGATGAGTCTGTGCGGACCATCCGCAACACGATTGGGCAGCTCAACCGAACCTGTCGAGAACGTTTCCGCGATACTTTCGAACGCGTCAACGCCCTGTTCAAGGAGGGGTATCCAAAATTAGTGGGCGGTGGTCGGGCCCAGCTGGTGCTGACCGATGAGGACGACATGCTCGAGACGGGTGTGGACATTGAGGTGCAGCCCCCCGGTAAGCGCCTCCAGAACCTCGCCCTATTGTCGGGCGGTGAGATGGCCATGACGGCTATCGCTCTGATTTTTGCGCTGTTCCAGGTCAAGCCAAGCCCCTTTTGCTTGCTCGACGAGGTGGATGCTCCGCTGGATGAGGCAAACGGTGCTCGTTTCAACAACCTCTTGCGGGAGATGGCGACACTGAGTCAGTTTATTGTGATCACACACAATAAGAAGACCATGGAGTGTGTGGACACTTTGTATGGTGTGACCATGCCGACTGCGGGTGTTTCACAGTTGGTGAGTGTAAAGCTGGATTGAGCTTCGGCGGTGTCCGGATTAGGGCCCATGAATGTTCGAAAGTAGCTGGATCATCGCTCTCATGGTTGTCGTCGTGGGCACCATGGGTGCACTCGCAATTCGCCACGTTCTTATCCGTGCGGCGCTGGACCTTGATGGGGAGCCTCCTCTCATAGGAGAAAGCGAACCCGCTGGTGTATCGATGTTGTCTGGACTGAGTCGCACCAGCGCGGCACTTGCGGCCGGACTCGCTCGGGTGTTTCTAAAGGACGCGTCGGAGGCTGAACGGTACGAGGCACTCGAGGAGGCACTGATTGGTGCCGATGTGGGTGTGCAGACCAGCTTGGAAATTGTGGAGGGGCTCCGGGCGTCTGGCGCGAGCTCAGGGTCGGAGGCTGAGCTCAGGGAAGCCCTGCGTGGTGAGCTTCTGTCCAGAATGGATGAGGACACGTCTTTAATAGAAAGAGACAAAGCGCCATTGGTGCTGTTGGTGGTTGGCGTAAATGGCAGCGGCAAGACCACTACCATTGGCAAGCTCGCGCACCGGTACAAGAAGGAAGGGAAGAAGGTACTGCTTGCCGCTGGTGACACCTTTCGCGCAGGTGCCATTGAACAACTGCAGGTGTGGGGAGAGCGGGTCGGCGTTCCGGTCGTGGCTCACAAAGAGGGGGCCGACCCAGCAGCTGTCCTATTTGATGGCATTCGCGCGGGCATCTCCCGGGGAATGGACGTGGTTATCTGTGACACCGCAGGTCGCCTCCAGGCCCAGAGCCAGTTGATGGATGAGCTCGGAAAGGTTGTGCGGGTCATGGACAAGGCATTGCCTGGCTGCCCCCACGAGGTGCTGCTTGTGCTCGATGCGACCATTGGCCAGAACGCACTCTCCCAAGCAAAGGCATTTAAGGATGTAGTGGGGGCCACTGGCATCGTGCTCACAAAGCTGGACGGCACGGCCCGTGGTGGGGTGGTGGTGGCGGTACAGGCACAGATGGGTCTACCGGTAAAGCTCATTGGGCTTGGAGAGGGCGTGGACGACCTGCGAGCCTTTGAAGCCGCTCCGTTTGTCGATGCAATGTTGGCACTTCCGAGTGGCAGTTTGCAGTCTTAGGTTTGACGCCAGCAGCAGAATGCCGATAACGTTCTGGTATGCAGGTAAGAATCACAATCCGAGGACGCGAATACACTGTTCGTGGCGATGAGCATTCAGATGACCTTCAGCGCTTGGCGGCCGATCTCGATCGGCGAATGGTCGAGACTGCGGAGCGAACCCGATCGTTTGATGAGTACACGATCGCGATGCTTACCGCCCTGAACATTGCCAGCGAGCTCCATCAGTTCAAGGCCCAGGTAGCGGATCGACTCGACGAAATCGATCGAGACGCAGCAAGCGTGGCGGCAATGATTGAGGCCGCACTTCCAGGTGAAGACGCCGAGTGAGGGCCTTGAGGCCGAGGCTCTTGGCCGCAGCCCTGTTGGTACCCACTGCGACCGTCCTGGGTCTTGCAGCATGGCTCACGCCTGACCCTACGGGTGTGGGTACACATATACAATTAGGGCTCGAGCCTTGCATCATGATGAGTTGGCTGACTTTGCCATGTCCAATGTGTGGCATGACCACCACCTTCTCTCTGATGGCACATCTCAGGCCAATCGATGCCTTCCTGAACCAGCCATTCGGTGTGGTCTTGTTTGGGATGACCTTCGGAACGGTGGTGATCGCACTGATGGAGATCGTCCGCCCTAAGAAAAGGTGGATGGCGATCATCAATCGAATGAACGGCCGAGAACAGTGGTACATCGCAGGATTTCTGCTCATGATGCTCGCGGCCTGGACTTACAAGATCGGCCTGGTGAGGCATTTTCTGTTCAATGCAGCTTGACGCACCACGCCAGCCTTTATAAAAGCTGTGGGCTTCGGAGGGTAACACTCTCTGGTGCCGCAGGAACGAAGGCCTTGTGTCTAAGTTTCAGCTCTTTAAAACCACTCCGCCGGCCTTCTGAGTTCACTCAGATAAATCGAAAGAAAGTCCTTGACGGGTTTTCCCAAACTCGATAAACCGGCGGGGCTCTACAGTACAGTCGAAGGGTCCTTGGGGGGCGCTTAACGGCACCGTCTAACAAGACTTTTAGTACTGGCTGTAGAATCGGTCTTTGAAATGCAGACAGCAGCTCCGTTGAATCGGAGCAGCAATAGAGAAACGCAAGAAATTGCGAAACAACGCAAGTGATTGCGGAAAGTTGTTCCGTAAAATCATAGAGTATAAACAGAATTAAACTGGAGAGTTTGATCCTGGCTCAGAGCGAACGCTAGCGGCAGACTTAACACATGCAAGTCGAGCGAGAAGTCATCTTCGGATGGCGGACAGCGGCGAACGGGTGAGTAACACGTAGGTTACGTACCCTTTGGTGGGGGATAGCCCAGGGAAACCTGGATTAATACCGCATATGTCCACGGATGAAAGCCTTCGGGCGCCAAAGGATCGGCCTGCGGCCCATTATTTAATCCTTGATGGTGAGGTAACGGCTCACCATGGGTACGATGGGTAGCTGGTCTGAGAGGATGATCAGCCACACTGGGACTGAGACACGGCCCAGACTCCTACGGGAGGCAGCAGTGGGGAATATTGGACAATGGGCGAAAGCCTGATCCAGTCATGCCGCGTGAGTGATGAAGGCCTTCGGGTTGTAAAGCTCTGTCGGGAGGGAAGAAAGCTTCGGCTTGACGGTACCTCGCAAGAAAGCACCGGCTAACTCCGTGCCAGCAGCCGCGGTA